>JAUXBQ010000005.1 GCA_030619365.1 candidate division FCPU426 bacterium
CGCGCACGGTATGGCGCACGGACAAGGCTTTCGCGATTTCGTGAAAATGGGTCTGGGCCCCGCCCGTGGAAGGCGGATAAGCGGTCAGGCAATAAAGCAGGTTCATGGGCGCTCCGGCGCGGGAGCGGATTGGCGCTCGAATCCGGCGTGGAAGAGTCCCTGCCACAGGCCTTTCAGCACGCCCCTGGCTTTCTGCGGCCGGCCGCGTAATATCTGGAGCAGCATGAGGACCGCGCGGGAGGAAACAACCAGAGCGATTCCCAGCGCCTTTTGCCACCAGCGGCCGTGCTTGCGCAGGAGCCAGAGCCGGTTGCGGGTCATAAGAAACCATTTGAGCGGGCTGACCGTGCCGGGCATGTTCTGGTCCGCGTTGGCCTGAAACGCCGCGGCGTGCCGGTGAATCACTACGGCCTCGGGCACCAGCAGCAATTTCCAACCGCCCTGCTGCAGACGCAAGGAAAGGTCGGCGTCCTCATAATAGGCCCCGAAGCCCTCGTCGTACAAACCGACCTGGTGAAGTGCGCGCGCCCGGTACAGCGGGCAGCAGCCGTTGAGAAAGGTCATCTCGCGTGGAAGAGTGAGGATTGGCGGTTTTTCCGGTTTCAGTTCACCCGGGTGGCTGGGGCGCAGCGTGGCCCGGGTAAAATATCCGCCGTTGAAATAAATGTGCCCGGCCGGATTATGGAAATATATTTTAGGCGCCGCGCCGCCCACCTCGGGCCGGGCCTCGAGCGCCAGCAGCATTTTTTCCAGGCTCTGCTCGCGCAGCAGGGTGTCATTGCTGGGTGTGAGGATATACTCGGCGCCACTGTCCAGGGCCCGGCGCAGGCCCAGGTTCATGCCGCCCGCAAATCCGAGGTTAATGGCCTGATAAACGTATTCCACCCGGGGATACGCTTGCCGGAGCGGCGCTTCCAGGCCATCCTGACTGCCGTTGTCCACCACCACGACTTTATCGGGCATCCGGCTTTGCCGGAACAGCGTTTCCAGGCAGGCCAGAGTGTCTTCCCGGCCGTTCCAACTGAGCACCACGGCCCACACGCTCTTGCTCATTGGATTGCTCCACTCGGCTTGAAATGGTTGGGCAGCCAGCCCCGGCCGGCCCAACGGTCCAGGACCCATACACTCCCCAGGTAAAAACATCCGCCCAGCATGATCTTGGGCAGCAGCCAGCCCCAGCCCTGGCCGGGCAGCGCGCGCACTACGATGGCCATGACCAGGCCAAGCAGGATATATCCTGCCACATGCTTGACGCTCGGGAATAGCTGGTAACGAGTCATGATCAGTCCCCAGGACAATCCCCAACTCACCAGGGTGGCCAGGCACAGCGATAGGGCCGCGCCCTGAATACCCAGGCGCGGAATAAGCAGCAGGTTGCCTGCCAGATTAACTCCCAATGTACACCCAACGATAAACACAATCAAGTAGGGTTGGTCCTTGGCCATGAAGAGTCCGCCTGAATTCAAGTGGCAGCCCAGCATCAGGGAATAAGCCGCAAAGTAAGCGAAGAGCGGTTCGGAAGCCGCGTACCGTGCGCCCAGCACGTTTCCGATCAAATCCGGCGCAAGTGCGGCCAGACCCAAGGCCAGGGGCACGGCGATCATGGTCATGACATTGGTGGACAGCCGGTATTCGTGGGCCAGCCCGGCCGTGTCTTTGCGGCTCACGGCCGCCACGAAACGCGGATAGACCAGCACGGCCAGGAATGACGGCAGCAGGTACACCACTCCGAAAAACGCCAGCGCGCCCGCATAATACCCGGCCTGCTCGGCCGAGGTCAGCCAGCGGACCAGGATGACGTCCAGGCGCTGGTGCAGGGTTTCCAGCACGGACAGCACGATCATCCATTTGCCGAACGCGATAATCTTTCCGTAAAAATGCGCCTCGGGAACGGCCGCGGCGTGGGCCAGGTCCTGCCCCAGCCGCCAGCCCGGAATCAGGCCCAGCAGCAGAGGCGCTGTAAGAAATACCACGTATAAAGAGCCGGTGGAAATCCAGCCGCCCACGGCCAAGCCCAGAATGATGGCCAGGCGCAGGGTATTGAACGACAGTACCAGGTTATAGGCCGTATAATTTTCCTCGGTCTGCGCCACGGCGGACAGAAATTGGCTGAAACTGATAATAAATCCGGTGAGCAGGCCCAGGCTGATTTCCCAACGCAGGCTTCCGCCCCAGATCTGGCTAAGCCCAAAGGCCACGGCGAGCACACCAGCGCCTATCAGTATTTTCAGGCGCAGCACCGCGGCGTAGTAGCCGAGTTTGTGCCGGAGTTCGCCCCGGGCCTGGTGGAAGGCCGAATAGCGCAACAGGGTGCGCGTCAACCCGAAATCGAACAGGATGGTGGAAACAATGGCCGTGGACACAAAGAAGAAAAAATCGCCGAACGCGCGTGGTCCCACCCAGCGGGCGACCAGCAGGTTGATGAGAAACGCACTGGCGGAATTGACCAACAGAAAAAAAGCGACCTGCCAAAAACGTTTCAAAAATACTTGGGCGCTGGTGGAATGGTTCATGGCCTCAGGCCAGGCGCGCGCGCCAGTCGTTCATCACGGCCTGGAGCGTTTGGGCCAGCAATATCCGGGGCTGCCAGCCCGTGTGCTTCCTGATCTTGGCGATGGAGGCGACCTTGCGGATTTTTTCCAGTCGGGTCTTGTGCGGCAGGGTATGGATGCTTATCTTCACAGAGGTGAGCTTGAGCAGGCCGTCGAGCAGGTCGCGCACCCGGATGTCGCGGCCCGTCCCGATGTTGTATACTTCCCCCAGCCGGCCGCGGCGCAGCAGCGCCCAGTAGGCAGCCACCACGTCCCGCACGTCCGAAAAGTCCCGAACCACGTCCAGATTACCCACCTCCATCAGAGGGACACGGCGCCCCAGCTCGATGGAGACGATCTGCGAGGCAAAATCCGTGGCCACGAATCCCAGCGCCTGGCGGGGGCCGATATGATTAAAGGGACGCACCCGGATAACCGGCAGTCCGTAGTTTTTAAAATAAGCCGCGGCCGTCAGGTCCTGGCAAACCTTGGAAACCGCGTAAGGGCTGTCCGGGGGGAGCGGCTGACTCTCCGTGATGCGCCGGATGTGATGGTCAACGCCTCCGTATTCATCGGCGCTCCCCACCACCAGTATCCGCTTGGTACCCTTCTGCGCGCGGGCCGCTTCCAGCACGTTCAGGTTGCCCAGCACGTTTACGCGTAAAGCCGCTTCCGGGTCCCGGCGCGACAGGCTGGGACTGCTCCAGCCGGCCAGGTGAAAAATCCAGTCCGGCCGCAGTTGACCCACTAAACGCTTGGTCGCCTCGTGGTCCGTGATATCGAGGCGGTGCACCCGGGCCCTCCGGGCCTGGCCGAGGTTGTGCAGGTCGGCCGTGGGAAAAGCGGTACCGTGCACCTCGGCTTTTTTGGCCAAGGCGAATTCAGCCAAGTGGCTGCCCACGAAACCTTCCATGCCCGTGATCAGAATGCGCATGCGTCTTAAGCCTTTGTTTTAAAGAATTCCGCGAAGGCCGCGGCCAGGTATTGCAGATGAGCGGTTTTCAGGCCGGGATAGAGGCCGATGAAAAACGCCCGGCGCATGATCGCGTCGGCTGTCGTAAGCCCCCCGTGCGTCCGGTAGTGGGCAAAGCGGTAGGCGGGCTGGCGCAGGATGTTGCCCGCGAACAGCAGGCGCGTCTCGATGCCCCGCGCTTCCAGCCACGTCACGAGCTCCTTGCGTGTGAACCCGGCCCCTTCGCGCACGCTGATGGGATAGGCAAACCAGGCCGGGTCGGATTCCCGGGCCGGTTTCGGCAACAACAGCCACTTTTCGAAACCGGACAGGGCCCGGTTTAAAAACTCGTAATTTTTCCGCCGGACCTGGTTGAAACGCGGCACTTTCTTGATCTGGGCCAGTCCCAGCGCGGCCTGGATGTCCGTGGGCTTTAAATTGTACCCGATGCGGGTATATACGTACCGGTGATCATAGCCTTCCGGCACGCCATCGATTTTATATTCTAACCGATGCCCGCAGGCGCCCTCCGCGCCTGTGTCGCCCACGCACCAGCAATCGCGCCCCCAATCACGCAGGCTGCGCACGATTTTGGCCAATTGATCGTCCTGGGTGGCCACGGCCCCGCCTTCTCCCATGGTCATGTGGTGAGCGGGATAAAAGCTGAAGGTGGAGAGCGTGCCGAAGGTTCCGGTCAATTGTTGCTGAAAGCGCGAACCTAGCGCGTCGCAGTTATCCTCAATCACGAACAGCTGGTAGCGCTCGGCCAGGCGCATGATCCTGTCCATCTCGCAGGGATTGCCCAGCGTATGAGGGATCATGATGGCGCGGGTTTTCTGCGTCAGCGCGCCTTCCAGCCGGTCGACGTCGATATTGTAATCGGCCAGGCGCGAATCGATAAACACCGGCACGAGCTGGTATTGCAGCAGCGGCGCCAGGGTGGTGGGAAAAGTGGCGGCCGGGGTAAGGACCTCGTCACCCGGTTTCAAGCCGTTGCTGACCTCGGCGGCGCACAGCGCGCCCACGGCCAGTAGATTGGCCGAAGATCCCGAGTTGACCAGGATGACATGTTTCATACCCAAAAAAGCGGCCAGCTCTTTTTCCAATTGCCGGCCATGGGGTCCGAGTGTCACCCAGGAATCCAGCACGGCATTGGTCATGGCCGTGAGTTCCTTGTCGTCGAAAACCCGCCCGCCGTAGTGCACCCGGTCCCGGCCCGGCCGGAAGGGTCTGGCCCGTTTTTGCAGGGCGGCGTATTTTCTGACTTCAGCCAGTATTTTTTCCCGCTGCCGTTGCAGGCTTTTTTCCGTATTCGCCGCGGCTGGCCGGGGCTTGCGTTTTGGCATGAAACCCGCTCCTTCTTAAAGTAGAGACGCACGATTGTGCGTCTCTACTTCCGTGGCCTGTTCCCCGCTGTCCGTCCCCTGGCCGTTGCCGCCCTCCGCGTGCTCGGACCGCTGGTAGGCTTTAACCATGGACACGTTCAATTGCAGGGCGAAAATCCATCCCACCACCAGGGTCAGCAGGTATTGCAGCATGTGAAACAGAAAGCCCAACCCTAAGGCCACTTCCTTTTCAATACCGAACGGCTTTAGCGCCAGAATGACCATGAATTCAAAAACCCCCAGGCCGCCCGGAGAGGAAGGCAGCATCAGCCCGAAATTCAGGACCACGATCAGGAATATGGCCGCTAGAAAACTCAAATCCAGCCCCATGGCCTGGAAACAAATATAAACCACACTAATCCAGATCAGCCAGTTTCCCAGGGCCAGCAGTACTACGCGCAACAATTGGCCGGTGTCTTCCAGCAGTTTCAAACCCTGCAGAAATTTTTCGAACTGGACGTGGATCCACTTGCCCATATTCCCGGGCAGCTTGAGCAGCGGTTTCTCAATCCACTCCACCAAATGACCGCCGTATTTATAATTGAGCAGGATCACCAAGGCGAAGACCACCGCGATGCCGGCCAGGATCAGACCCGAGAGCTTGAGCCAGTGCTCAAAAGGCACGAGAAACAGCATGAGCAGGAAATAAGACAGCAGGGCGAAAAGATCAAGCCCGCGCTCAATCACCACGGTAGCCAGCGAGGTGCTCACCGGCAGGTTTTCCTTGCGGCTCAGGAGCCAGGCCCGGATGACCTCGCCCAGGCGCAGCGGCAGAATGTTGTTGGCGAAATATCCCAGGGTGATAATGCGGAACAAATTCCACAACCGTACGGGATATTTTCGGAGCAATTGCTTCCACAGCACGCCGCGCAGGAAATAGGTGATGAAAATCAACACACCACCCGGCACGAGCCAAACCCATTGCACGCGCAGGAAGATTTGCCCCAATTTACCGAAATCCACGTTGTACAGGGCCAGCCCGATAAACACCAAGCTAATGAGAAACCCGATGATCATTTTGCCGATATGGCGCCGGGGCTTTTTCTCCGGCGTATTTGCGGTCAAGTCGGTCATGAGGCCGGTTGCGCCTCCTTCATTTGAGTTAGGGTGAAATCCAGGGCTTGTTCCAAATCCCAGAGCGGATGTTTTTTAAGCAATGCCTGGGCTTTTTCGGTTTTAAGACCTCCGCACAGCGGCCGGGGCGCTTTTTGCTTCAGGTCGCTGGTGGCAATGGACTGCACCACGCCGGGAGCATACCCCAGCTTCTCTAGTATTTTTCGGGCAAAGTCGTCGCGCCCCAGGCGGGTGGTACCCACCAGGTTGAATATTCCCCTGGCGTCTTGCTCAATGAGTTCACCCAGCGCTTGGGCCAAATTCAGGGCCTGGGTCGGATTACCCACTTGGTCGCCCGGTACCCGGATAGGTTCGCCCTTTTGGGCGCGCCCCAGCACTTGCATGAAAAAATTCACCGAACTTGGCAAATAAGCATAGACCACCGTGGTACGCACGATCAGGTGTCGCTCGACCAATTCGGACACGGTTTTCTCGCCGGCCAATTTGGTTTTCCCGTATACGGATTTCGGATTGACCGGGTCGTCTTCGGCATAAGGACCGGCCTGGCCGTCAAACACGTACTCGGAAGAGAAAAACGCCAGCCCGGCTCCCAGGCGCTGACAGGCCCGGGCCACGTGCTCTGGCCCCCGGACATTGATCTGTTCCGCGAGTTCGGGCTTTTCCTCGCACTGGTCCACGTGGGTTAAAGCCGCTGTAAGGATCACGTAATCGGGTTTCAGGGCGGATAGGGTTTCATCCACAGCCGCCGGGTCCCGGATGTCCAGGGCCGGCCAGGAATCAACACCCAGCAAAGAGGTTCCGCTAACGTCGTGTTGTGCGCCCAGGTCGTGCGTCAGAAAATGTCCGACCTGCCCTTCCGCGCCGATAATGAGTATTTTCATGATTTCTCCCTGACTAGGGCGATCACAAGGATCGCCCCTACATGCGATCGGGCGATTACAGGGAATCGCCCCTACCTCATAACCAGGGCGATCGCCAGGATCGCCCCTACGAAAAATATTCCGACTGCCTTTGGTGGTAAAACGCCACGGTTTCTTGAATACCGTCCTGCAAAGAAACCCGCGGCTCCCAATTCAATAGCCGGCGGGCCTTGTCAATGGTCACCACGTAGTTCCCAATCTCAATAGCCTGCCGTTCCTGGTCCCAGTCCAGATGCCTGACCGGAATAGTCAGCCCCACGGTCTTCCGGATCAGCTCCACCATGTCAATAAAAGGCGTGGCCTGCCCGGAGCCCAGCATGAATATCTCGCCTTCGGCCGCCGGGGTGATCGCGGCCTGGATAAACGCCAAGACCACGTCGTCGATATAGTTGTAATCCCGCGTTTGGCTCCCGTCGCCGTAGATGGCGATTTCCCGGCCTTCCAGGGCCAGCCGGATAAACCAGTTTACGATCCCGTAATCGCCGTGCCGCATCTGGCTGCGCGGGCCATAGGTATTGGCAATGCGCAGCGACGTAGCCCGCAGGCCGTGCAACTGGTGGTACAGCAGGTAGTATTTTTCCGCAGCCAGCTTGTCTATCCCGTTAAAATCTTTGGGCAGCGTGGGATGCTGCTCGTCGATCGGGCTGTACACCATGCCGCCAATAACTCCCCGGGTGGCGGCGTAGATCACCCGGGCCTGGGGCGCGCGTTGCCGGATGCCCTCCAGAACCGTCAGGGCCCCGCGGCAGTTGATGTCCGCATCCAGCAGGGGATCGCGCACAGAGAGCGTGTGCGACACCTGGGACGCGCAGTCAAAAATAAAATCAACGCCCTGCATGGCCGCGGCTACGGCCCGGGCGTCACGAATATCGCCAATGATGACTTCGGGCGCCGGATCAATCCCCTTCAGATTGGCGTCGTTCCAGCCATACGGATCCAGCCGCGCGTCCAGAATGCGCACGCGGGCTCCCAAGGTGGCGCACTGCTGAGCCAGACTGGAGCCGATGAAGCCGAGGCCTCCGGTAATCAGCACCCGCTTGCCCTGAAATGCGGGCCGGGCCAGTTCAGTATTCATGTTCCTCCTGGAGTGGTTTACTCCGGCCGGGCGCTCAGGCACCGGTGAGATGCTGTTGGTACCACGCGACGGTTTCTTCGAGCGCGCTGTCCAAGGTGTACTCCGGCTGCCACTTCAACACTTGGCGGGCCCGGCTGGCGTCGAGGTATTGATCCTGGATCTCGCCTTGCCAGGTTTTTTGCACGTCCGGCTGGAGCGAGGCTTTTTTCATGATTTTTAGAACCCGTTCCGTAATCTGCAGGGGGGTCAGGGGATCATTGGTGCCGAAATTAAATGCCTGTCCCTTCACCTCCGGGCGTTCCAGGTTTTCCGCCAGCAAGAGATAGGCCCGGGCCGCGTCCTTGGCATAGAAATAGTCCCGTTTGGGCGTGCCGTCGCTTCGGATCACGGGCGCCTGATTCTGGAGCGCTGAGCGGATGGTGCCCGGAATCAGGCGGTTGAAATTCAGGTCCCCGCCGCCAAAGAGGTTGCCGCAGCGTGCGATCGCAATAGGCAGGTCGTAGGTACGGGCGTAGGCTTGCGCGATGAGATCCGCGCAGCTTTTAGACACATCGTAGGGATGCCGTCCCAGCAGGGGCACGTCCTCGGTGTACGGCAGGTTGGGCTGATCGCCGTAAGCCTTGTCCGAGGAGGCGACCACGACACCTTTCACCAGCGGAGACACGCGCGCAGCCTCTAAAAGCGACCAGGTGCCCTTGATATTGGATTCAAAGGTGGATAAAGGGGAACGGTTGGCCGTGCCTACGATGGTCTGGGCGCCGAGATGGAACACCAGTTCCACCTCATATTCATTCAAGGCCCGCTCGAGCAGCACGTAGTCTTCCAGCGCGCCCCGGACCTGGTCAACCTTCTGATCCAATCCCGCCAGGTGAAAGCGCGAACGCGGCACCGTATCCCGCACCAGGGCCACCACCCCGGCCTGTCGTTCCACCAGGGCCTCGGTCAGCCAGGCGCCCAGGAGCCCCGTGGCCCCGGTCACTAACACCCGCCTTCCCTTCCAAAAATCCTTCACGTTTCCACCTTCTTTCCAAGAAAAAACTTAAAATGGCCACAGCTGCACACAATATTAAATCGTCATTCCGGCGAAAGCCGGAATCCAGGACGCACTGGACCCCGGCTAAATACATGCCGGGGTGACGAGTGGTTATATATCAATCGTATGCATCCTTGTGCATCTGTGGCTAATTCTCTTTACCAAGTTTTCCAAGGGTGATCGCCCTGGTCCCACATGGCGTTCAGGCGTTCGACGTCCTTGAAGGTGTCCATGCAGGCCCAGAAATTCTCGTGGCGATATAGGGCCACCTGACCGTCCGCGGCCAGGCGACGGAGCGGCTCTTCCTCCAAAACCGCGTCCTCGTCCAGGTAATCGAAGATCCGGTGGTCAAAAACGAAAAACCCGCCATTGACCATGCCTTCCAGGCGGGGTTTTTCCTTGAACGACTTGACCAGGCCGCCTTCGGATTCGATCACCCCAAACGCCGAGGAAGGATGCACACCTGTCAGGGTCGCGATTTTTTTATGCTGCCGGTGGAAAGCCACCAATTTCCCAAGATCCACGTTGGAGATCCCGTCCCCGTAAGTGGCGAGAAAAAGATCGCCCTCCAGGTATTTCTGCGCCCGCTTGACCCGGCCGCCGGTCATGGTCTTAAGGCCGGTGTCCGCGAAAATGATGGACCAGTCTTCCAGGTCATGCGCGCAGCTTACCACCCGCTCTTCCCGGGAACGCAAGTTCAGGGTGAAGTCATTGCTCATCCATTCGAAATTAAGAAAATACTCCTTGATCATGGCGCCCTTGTAGCCCAGGGCCAGCACGAACTCCCGGAAACCAGCCTGGGAGTAGTGCTTCATGATGTGCCACAAAATGGGCATGCCCCCGATTTCCACCAACGGCTTGGGTTTGTACTCCGTCTCTTCCCGCAGGCGTGTACCCGTGCCGCCACACAAAATCAAGACTTTCAGGTTGTCAGGCATGGCTCTCCCCCGCTTTGTGATGGGACTTAAGGACTGGCCGGTTGGCCAGGTACCAGTGAATGGTTTCCCTAAGGCCTGATTCAAAGTCCTGCTCGGCCTGGAAGCCGAAATATTCATATGCCCGCTGCGTGTTCAAACAGCGCCGGGGTTGTCCGTTGGGCTGGGAGGTGTCCCAGGTGATTTTTCCCTGGAAACCGGTCAGGCGGGCGATCAACTCCACCAGGTCCTTGATGGAAATTTCCATGCCCGACCCCAGGTTGACCGGTTCCGGGCCGTCGTATTTCTGGCTGGCCAGGACAATCCCCCGGGCCGCGTCCTGCACATAGAGAAACTCCCGCGTGGCCGAGCCGTCTCCCCAGACCGTGATCTCCGGCGCGCCCTGGTCCTTGGCCTCCAAACATTTTTTAATCAGAGCGGGAATGACGTGGGAGGATTGAGGATTAAAATTGTCACGCGGGCCATAGAGATTCACCGGCAGGAGATAGATAGCGTTGAAATCGTATTGCTGCCGGTAGGCCTGCGCCTGGACCAGAAGCATTTTTTTGGCCAGACCGTAAGGCGCGTTGGTCTCCTCCGGATAGCCGTTCCAGAGGTCCTGCTCCGAGAAGGGAACCGGGGTGAATTTCGGGTAAGCGCAGATGGTGCCCAGGGCCACGAACTTTTCCACCCCGCTGAGGCGCGCCTGCTCCATAAGCTGCACGCCCATGATCAGGTTCTGATAAAAAAACGACCCGGGATTTTCCCGGTTGGCGCCGATGCCCCCGACCACAGCTGCCAGGTGAATGATGACCTGGGGCTTGACCTCGAGGTAAAGGCGCTTGATTTCATTCTCCACCGTAAGATCGCATTCCTCGAGGGAGGGGGCGGCCACCTGTTGGTAGCCGCCGTCCTCCAGGGCTTTCAGCAAATGGCTGCCGAGGAAACCATGTCCACCGGTGACCAGTATTCTTTTTCCCTGCTGCCTGTCCATCGTCGCTCCCTTCTTCCCTACCCGCGATACCGGTGCTTCTCCAACTCCACGCGCTCGATATCCGCCTCGACCATCATATGGATCATCTTCTCAAAAGAAACCGCGGGGCGCCAGCCCAGCTCGCGCCGCGCCCTGGCCGGATCCCCCAGCAAGTGTTCGACCTCTGCCGGCCGGATGAACCGGGGGTCGATCTGCACGTGCTGTTGCCAATCCAGGCCCGCGTGCTTGAAGGCCACCCGGAGCAGGTCCTTGACCGAGTGGTTGACGCCGGTGGCGATCACATAGTCCATTGGCCGCGATTGCTTCAGCATCAGCCACATGGCCCGCACGTAATCCCCGGCGAACCCCCAGTCCCGCTTGGCGTCCAGGCTCCCCATCAGCAGCTTCTTCTGCAGCCCCAGTTTGATGCGCGCCACGGCGTCCGTCACTTTGCGCGTGACGAATTCCTTGCCCCGGCGCGGGGACTCGTGGTTGAAGAGAATGCCGGAAACCGCGAACAAATCATAGCTCTCGCGGTAATTCACGGTGATGAAGTGCCCGTAAATCTTGGCCACGCCGTAGGGGCTCCGGGGATAGAACGGGGTTTTCTCGTTTTGCGGCACGGTCTGCACCTTGCCGAACATTTCCGAGGAACTGGCCTGGTAGAAGCGGATCGAACGGTCAACCATGCGGAGGCCTTCCAGCATGCGGGTCACGCCCAGGGCCGTGAACTCGCCGGTCAGAATCGGCTGTTCCCAGGAGGTGGGCACGAAGGACTGGGCCGCCAGATTATAGACTTCCCGCGGCCGGGATTTTTTCAGAGCCGACAAAATGGACATCTGGTCCAGCAGATCCACTTCGAGCAGCTCCACCTGGTGCTTGATATGCTCGATGCGCTCGAAATTCTCGGTGGAATTGCGGCGGACCGTGCCGAACACCCGGTAGCCCTGGGCGAGCAGGAAATCCGCCAGATAGCTCCCGTCCTGACCGGTAATGCCCGTGATGAGGGCCACGGGTTTTTTTTTCTTCTGCTTGGCCTTTGCCATTAAATTAACTCCCTTCGTCGTCCCCCGGATCGCGCGGATTACTTCCCTTGCTGGCGCCCACGGCCCGCATACTGTTTTTTGTAGTATTTCAAATAGTCCCCTGATTTCAACGGCCTCCACCACTCGGGATGGTCCTGGTACCACTGCACGGTGGCGCGGAGCCCCCGGACAAACGGCCATTGCGTCCGCCAGCCCAAGGCTTGCATTTTCCGGGTGTTCAGGGCGTACCGCCGGTCATGCCCCCAGCGGTCCGGCACCTTTTGAATCAAGCGGGCGGGTTTGCCCAGCAGTTTTAAGATCGCGAACGTGATCTCCCGGTTGGTGCGGGTGTTCCCCGCGCCCAGGTTGTAAATTTCTCCCACCCGCCCGTGGTCCAGCACGTGATCCACGCCCAGGCAATTGTCCTCGACATAAATCCAGTCGCGCGTATTCAGTCCGTCGCCGTAGAGCGGCAGGGGTTGGTTTTCGATGGCGTTGGTGACAAAGAGCGGAATGAGTTTCTCCGGGTACTGCCGCGGCCCGTAATTATTGGAGGAGCGGGTGATGATCACAGGCAGGCCGTAGGTGTGCCAATAGGCCAGCACCTGCAGGTCGCCGCCGGCCTTGGAAGCGGAATAGGGGCTGGAGGGTTTCAGGGGATCGGTCTCCTTGAATCCGCCCCGCTCGATGGAGCCGTATACTTCGTCGGTGGAAATCTGTAGAAACCGTTTTACCTTGAACTTGCGCACGGCTTCCAGCAGCGTCTGGGTGCCCAGGACGTCGGTCTTGGCGAATTCCTCCGGCGTCAGGATGGAACGGTCCACGTGCGTCTCGGCCGCGAAATTAACGATGGCCTCGATGCGGTGGCCGCGCACTATGCGGTCCACCAGCCGGGCGTCGCAAATGTCCCCTTTCACAAAACGGAAGCGGGGGCTTTTCCGGGCCTCGGCCAGATTGGCGGGATTGCCGGCATAGGTCAGCTTATCCAGTACCACCACCTGGTCGCGCGGATGCCGCCTGAGCCGCACGTCCACGTAATGCGAGCCGATAAATCCCGCCCCGCCCGTCACCAACACGCGCATACGAATACCTGCCTTTCCCTAGCGTCGTTTCTTCCGCTCTTCGCGGGCCATGAGATTCGCCTCGAACCAGGAATCAATGGATTCACCGGCGTCCGCCCAATGACCCGGGAGAATGCCATAATGCATCCTTTTCTTACGAATGTAAC
This sequence comes from candidate division FCPU426 bacterium, assembly GCA_030619365.1. Classification (GTDB taxonomy): domain Bacteria; phylum Oederibacteriota; class JAAXVQ01; order JAAXVQ01; family JAUVAV01; genus JAUXBQ01. The sequence goes on from JAUXBQ010000005.1 coordinate 13,111, forward strand.
TGTTGTTGACATCCGTGATTTCCAACTCACCCCGGCCGGAGGGTTTCAGGGTCTTAATGATGCGAAACACGCTGGCGTCGTACAGGTAAATGCCGATCACCGCGTAAGGCGAGGGCGCTTTTTTTGGTTTTTCGATGATCTTCTCGATGGCCGCGCCTTTGAATTTCGGCACGCCGTAGGCCGACAGGTTGTCCACGGCCTTGAGCAGGATCATGCCGCCCTGCGGGTGCTGGCGGAACTTCTGTACGTACGGCTTCAGCGAGTCGGCGATGACGTTGTCGCCCAGGAAAACCAGGACGGGATGCCCCTCGGCGAATTCTTCGGCCAATCCCAAGGCCTGGGCAATGCCACCCTCGCCCTTTTGATAGGTGTACTGCAGGCGGCGTACCCCGAATTGACGGCCGTCGCCCAGCAGCCGGAGAAATTCGCCCGCGTTGTTGCCTCCGGTCACGAGCATGGTCTCGTCAATCCCGGCTTCCACCATCTTTCGGATGGGGTGAAAAATCATCGGCTGGTCGTACACGGGCAGCAGGTGTTTGTTGGTAATATCAGTCAGCGGCTTTAATCGGCTTCCCAACCCACCCGCGAGAATCACTCCCTTGACGTTCTGCGACATGCGTAGCTTCCTCCTCGGTACCGGTTATTTCCGGCCCACACCGCGATACTTGAATCCCAGGGCTTTGACTTTCTGGGGATCGAAAATGTTCCGGCCGTCCACGATGACCGGCGTGCGCATGGCGCTTTTAACCCGCGCCAGGTCCATCTCCTTGAACTCGTTCCACTCCGTGAACACTACCAGGCAATCCGCGCCAGCTACGGCGGCATAGGCGTTTTCCGCCAGCTTCACCCCGGGCAGGGCTTTGGCCGCCAATTTCATAGCCGCCGGGTCATAGGCCCGGACCCGGGCCCCGTTTTCCTGCAACAGGTGGATGACCTCCACGGCCACGGCCTCCCGCAAGTCGTCGGTGTTGGGCTTGAACGAGAGCCCCAGGGTTGCGATTTGTTTGCCCTCCAGCGGGCCCAGCACTTCCTTAATCCGGGCCAGCATGGAGCGCTTCTGGTATTGGTTGGCGGCCACCACCGCCTTGAGCAGCCTAAAATCATAGCCCTCTTTTTCCGCCTTGTGGATCAGGGCGGAGACGTCCTTGGGAAAACAGGAGCCACCGTACCCGGCCCCGGCGCTCAGGAAGGCGGGCCCGATCCGGGAGTCCAGGCCCATGCCGTGCGCCACCTTGGAAACATCGGCCCCGACTTTTTCGCATAGATTGGCGATTTCATTGATGAACGTGATCTTGGTGGCTAAAAAAGCGTTACTGGCGTATTTGATCATCTCCGCGGACCTCAGGTCCGTGACCATGATCTCGGCTTCCAGGGGGGCGTATAACTCGCTGACCCGTTCCGCCGCGCCGGTGTCATTGGTGCCGATCAGCACGCGGTTGGGATTCATGAAATCGTGCACCGCCGAGCCCTCCCGCAAAAATTCAGGATTGGAGACCACGTCCACTTTGTTTTGATGCGCGCTATGCTCCTCGATAATGCTGGCCACCAGATCGCCCATGCCCACGGGAACCGTGCTCTTGTCGACCACGATTTTCGGGCCGTTGAGATTCTGGCCGATGCCGGCCGCCACCTGCTTGACCGCGGTCAAATCCGCTTCGCCATTCTCGCGCGGCGGCGTGCCTACGGCGATGAAGATAAACTCCGAGGCCTGCACACCGGCCTTGAGGTCCGTGGTAAAGGTCAGGCGCTTCCCGCGGTTGCGGTCGACGAGTTCCTTCAGCCCCGGCTCGAAAATGGGGATCTCGCCCTGGTGCAGTTTTTTGATCTTGTCCGCGTCGGCGTCCACGCCGATCACGTCATTGCCCAAATCGGCAAAGCAGGCACAGGTCACCAATCCCACGTATCCGGTACCCACCACGCAAATTTTCACGGACTTGCCTCCTTACGCCTGTCTGCCGGGCGTCCTTCGGGTCATCCTTGGCAGTACAGTATTCCGAAAAAGGACGGAATTATAGCATCTATTCTTGTGTCCCACAAGTCTCAATTCCCCACGGAAATGCTCTCACTGCCACCCATGCCGACTTTCACCTCCGGGAAGGCTTTGAGACTCAGTCCAAAGCCCAGGGACGTGACACCGTCCTGATACACCTTGAACGAAGCCTGCATGGACCAGCAATGCAGGTCCCGCGCCAGGGCCAGGGTGAAATTGGTGAACTCGCCCTTGACCACGTCATACTGCAGGCTGGAGTTGAACCGGATGCCCTGCCAAGGCGCGTAACTGCCGGTAAGCGTGCTAAACAGCGAGTATTCCTGGGGCACTGAACCGAGATAGGAATAGGACCCGTTCAGGGCGATGGACCAGTTGTTGCCGCTGGTGCTGGTTGAGACAAAGCCCGTGGTGACGCGCTCCTTTTCCCAGTCGTATTGTCCCTGCCAGGTCAGGAACAGGCGGCTCAGCAGCGTGACGCGCCCGTTGAAGCTTAAGGGTTCCATCAGCGCCCGCCAGTCGGGTTCCTCAAGCGCGTCCAGGAGTTTATAACCGGTCCGGGTTTGCAGATAGAATAAATTGCCCATAGTGTAGTCCGCTGACAGGCCCAAACGATGAAGGCTCACCCCGGCCTTGGGCAGGTTCATGTCCTCGAGCAGTGGAAAGTTACGGGTAAAATTATGGGACACCTGGGTTTGCAGCAAGTGCGTGGGCTTGGTGTAGCGGTAATTCACCCACTTGTTGGTCAGGGTCACGTTGGTCGTGTAGGCCGCGTCCAGCTCGGTTTGGGCCAGTTCGTTGTCCGGAGCATACGTCTCGAATAACTTTTCCCGGTGCAAGGCCGTGACGGGCAGGGACAGGGAGCCGGACAAACTGGGCTGGGTCGGCACGTACAGGGGAAAGGTATAGGTCTGGGTCCAGCGCGGCGTGATCTTCAAGTCATCTTGATAGCGGTTCCCGATAACCGGTATCGGGTCGTTGATATCCACGACAACTGTATCATCCGTGATCCGGTCAAAGTGGCGGTTCAAGGAGGAGGAGAGGCCGAAATACACCGGGGGCTTGATATCAATGAACTTTACAGAGGACAAGGAATAGCTGGCCGCGGGCAATTCCCGGCTGGAAGTGTAGTAGGATTGCGCAGAGGGATCCCAGCTTTCCGTGTTGCTGATCCCCAGGCTCCAGTAATGCCGGTCGCCGCGGTGCGAATAGGACAAATACGATTTTTGCTGATAGGTATCCACCAGGCTCACGGAAAATTCCCGGTTGAACCCCTGGTCTGACAAATAATCGGCGTTGAGCTGGACCAGGTCGCGGTCCGTTATTTCATGGCGGTCCGTCAGGTAGGCGGTCCAGCGCTCGGTGCCCACTTCCTCGTCCCGGACGTATAACACCGACAGGTCCGCCGAGCCTTTGCCCGCCAGTTGGTAGTCGAGATGGTGCTCCAGTCCCAGGCCCACTCCCTTTTTTTCCATCAGGTCCAGGAGAATCCCGCCGTAATTTTCGTCCGCCAAGTAGTAATTAAACCGCAACTTGGCGAAAAACCCCTCAAAGTCATTGTAACCCACGTCGATGGAGAAGGGCGGCCGGGTGTCCTTGAGGGAGCGCCGGATCCAGGGAAGATAAAAAACCGGCGTAGTGCCGATGTAGAGCACGGCATGATGGGCGGTCAGGGATTCCCCCAGTACGACGTCGATTCGCTTCGCAGTCAGGTGGTAATGGGGTCGGCGGGCATTGCAGGTGGTGAACCGGGCCTTGGATATTAAAACCTCTTTTTCCCCGATCTTTTCCACGGACTCTCCCTGGTAATACCAAGGGTGAGTGACGAACAAAATGCCTTCCGCCCTCACGCGTTGGTCCCGGATGTGGTAATCCAGCCGGGCGCAATGGATTTTACGCTCCGCCTCGATCATCCAGACGTCGCCCCGCGCATTGATCACCTGGGCCTCAAGATCGGCGTCGGCCTCCTCGGCCGTCAGGGTCAGCTGGTGGTACCACAGGCGCACGTTGCCGCGGGCTTCGAGCTTCCCCGTGGTTTCCGAGTAGGTCATCCAGTCGGCGAACAGGACCACGCGCTGGCGCTCAGCCGTGGCTGGGGCGACCAACGGAAGTCCCGCACGATGTTCCCCTCCGGTCGGGGCGGGGGTCGGGACGGATTGGGCCTGCGCGGGGAGCGCAGACCAGGCGCAGCCGGCCAGCATGGCCGCCAGCACTAAAAAAAAAGGCGTGCCAGTAAATGGCACACCTTGGATTGAGGTTTTCATGATTTGTGGCTGGCCCAGAGGGCGGGACACGCCCGGGCCCATTAGACAATCGTCTGTTCGGTGGCTTTATCGAAATAATGCGCCTTGCTCATGTCCAGCACTAAGTCGATATCCTGATTCACTTCGAGCTGCTCGTAGGAATCCACCCGGGCGATGAAAGGGCTTTTGCCTGTGGTCAGATACAGGTATGCTTCGGAACCCATGGGCTCCACCACTTCGACGGTGGCGGTGATGGTGCTGTCCGGCGAGGCATTGGGCGCGTACACTTTGTCGTAAATGTTTTCCGGCCGGATGCCCATCAACAGATTCTTTCCCACCAGGTCCCCGAGGGCGGCGGTGTGGTCGTCGTGCACCTTGATTACGAAATTTTCCTCGGAAAAATACAGGGCGTCTTTTTTCTTGATAATGGTCCCATCCATAAAATTCATGGCCGGCGAACCAATGAACCCGGCCACGAACTTGTTGCTGGGCTGATCATAAAGTGTGAGGGGATCGGCGATCTGGTGAATATTGCCGTCGCGCATGACCACAATCCGATCGCCCATGGTCATGGCTTCGATCTGGTCATGGGTTACGTAGATCATGGTAGCCTGCAGACGGGTATGCAGTTTGCCGATCTCAGCGCGCATTTGCACGCGCAACTTGGCGTCCAGGTTGGACAGGGGCTCGTCAAAAAGAAACACCTTGGGTTTACGTACAATCGCGCGCCCCACAGCCACGCGCTGCCGCTGGCCGCCAGCCAGCGCCTTGGGCCGCCGTTCCAGTAGTTCCCGGATACTGAGAACGTCTGCGGCCTCGAGCACGCGCTTCTTGATCTCGTCTTTGGGTAGCTTTTTCAGCTTGAGGCCAAAGGCCATGTTTTCATATACAGTCATGTGGGGATAGAGGGCGTAATTCTGGAAAACCATTGCAATATCACGGTCTTTCGGAGACACGTCATTGACGATTTTGCCGTCAATTGAAATCTCGCCCTCGGAAAGCTCTTCCAGCCCTGCGATGAGCCGCAAGGTGGTGGATTTTCCACAGCCAGAGGGGCCGACCAATACCAGAAATTCCTTGTTTTCGCAGGTGAGGCTGACGTTCTTGACAGCCTCCGTTCCCTGAAAACGCTTCCAAACATTTTTTAATACAACTCTCGCCAAAACAGACCTCCTGCGCCTTTATACGCTCAATACTGCATGAAAAATAGGCAGGCTAAACGGAATACGAGACAAATGCGTTGTTATTCTACAGAGTAGACTCGTAACGTGTCAATCATTTATTTACTCTTTTTCCCGGGAATAATCGTTTACGCTCGCGCCCGAGCGCGGCGCGGACTTGGTTGGGTGCGGTACTGCCCCAGGATTTTTTCGAGGTAACCGCCTGGGAGAGCTTTACGTCCGCCAGCACGCCGGGCTTGAAGGCGGGATGAAAATACCGCCATTTTTCAAGGGTAATCTCCTCCAGCCCTTTTTTCTGCCCAGCGGCCCAGGTCACTGCCCGCCCCACCGCGGCATGCGCCTCGCGAAACGGAACCCCCTGGCGGGCCAAATGATCCGCCGCCTCGGTGGCTGTGGGAAATCCGAGTTGGCAGGCCTGTTCCAGGCGCTCCCGGTGAAATTGCAGGGTGTCCAGCAGGGGCGGCAGGACGATCAGGGTGTGAACCACCGTGTCCGCGGCTTCAAACACCGCGGCCTTGTCCTCCTGCAGGTCCCGGTTGTAGGCCAGGGGGAGTCCTTTCAGGACCGTGAGCAGAGCCATTAAATTTCCGAACAGCCGGCCGCTCCGTCCGCGGATGAGCTCCGCGATGTCCGGATTTCTTTTTTGCGGCATGATCGAAGAGCCGGTGGCAAATCCCTGGTCGCAGGTCAGAAAGCCGAACTCGTGGCTGGAAAATAGCACCAGCTCTTCGGCCAGCCGGGAGAAATGCACGCCGCACAAGGCCAAGGCGGCCAGAAATTCCAGGCAAAAATCGCGGTCCCCTACCGTATCCAGGGAGTTCTCCGAAATTCGGGAGAACCCCAGCAGACATGCGGTGGCCCGCCGGTCAATGGGATGGCTGGTACCGGCCAGAGCCGCCGCGCCCAGGGGCAATTCGTCCAATGCCCCGGTGAGCAACTGCTCAAACCGCGCTTCATCGCGTTGAAAGGCCTTCAGGTGGGCCAGCAGCCAGTGGGAGAGCCAGACGGGCTGGGCGGTCTGCAGGTGCGTGTAGCCGGGCATGAGCCAGCCAACGTGCCGCTCGGCCTGTTTCACCAGAGAGCGCTGCACCGCGCGCAGTCCGTCAATGAGCGTCCGGCATTCATCCTGCAGGTAGAGTTTCAGGTCCGTGACCACCTGGTCATTGCGCGACCGGGCGGTGTGCATTTTCCCGGCCACCGGGCCGATCAACTCGCTTAGTCGGCGTTCCACCAGCATGTGAACGTCCTCGTCACCTGGCCTGGGACTGATTTTATTCCGTTCCCATTCCCGCATGATGCGCTTTAAGCTGTCCTGGATTTTCTTCGCCTCGGCCCGGGAGATGATTTTCCGCCTCCCGAGCATTTCCACGTGTGCCTGGCTCGCGACGAGGTCATAGGGCAAAAGGCGGATGTCCAGATCCAGGGACGCGGCATAAGCCTCGGCCCGCGGGTCCGCTTTGGCTGTAAAGCGTCCGGCCCAGGCTTTGCCGGTTGACTTGGTTCGGCTTGGTTTTTTAGTTCTCCGTTTGGCTCCCATGTCCCTTGCTCCCCTTGCTGCTGGTGTGTGACCAGACGCCTGGCTGACCGGGCGCCCAGGCCTATTTCTTCTTCAACCCTGCCCGGACTTTCAGCGGCAGACCGTACAGCCGGATAAAACCGCCGGCGTCCGCTTGCTGGTAAACTTCATCCTGGCCGAACGTAGCCAGTTTTTCCGAGAATAAGGAATTGGGCGAGCGGCGGCCCTCAGCCGTAACCTGGCCCTTGTATAATTTCACCCGCACCTCGCCCGTGGCCGTCTGCATAATGGAGTTCACGAAGGCGTCCAACCCCTCGCGCAACGGCGTAAACCATTGACCGTTATAAACCAGGTCCGCGTATTTCAAGGCCAGCTGATTGCGGATATACAGGGTTTCCCGGTCCAGCACCAGGCTGGCCAGTTCCTGCAACGCGGACACCAGCACGGTGCCGGCCGGCGTTTCATACGCGCCCCGGGATTTCATGCCCACCAGGCGGTTCTCCACCAGGTCCTCGCGGCCCACGCCGTGCAGCCCGGCCAGCGCGTTCAGGCGCTGAATCAGGCTAACCAGGTCATACGGTTTGTTGTTCAGCGTGACCGGTTTCCCGGCCTTGAATCCCACAATAACGCGGGCCGGCCGGTTGGGGGCTTTTTCCGGAGACCGGGTCAGCTGCCAGACCTGGTCCCGGGGCGTGACCCAGGGATTCTCCAATTCCCCGCCTTCATGGCTCATATGCCACAGGTTCCGGTCCCGGGAATAGATTTTCTTCAACGATTGCGAAACCGGGACTTTTTTCCGTTTGGCGTACGCCAAGGCGTCCTCCCGCGACCGGAGCGTCCAGCGCGGATCGCGCCAGGGCGCGATTACTTTCAGCCGTGGGGCCAGGGCCTGATAGGTCAGTTCGAACCGGACCTGGTCATTGCCCTTGCCCGTGCACCCGTGCGCCACCGCGTCCGCGCCCTCGCGCCGGGCGACGGCGATCTGGTGCTTGGCGATAAGGGGCCGGGCGATCGAGGTTCCCAGCAGGTACTTGTTTTCAAAAATCGCGCCGGACTTAAGCAGGGGCAGAATATAGTCCTCGGCGAATTCCTTTTTCAGGTCCAGGACGTAACACTTGGACGCGCCCGTCTTTTTGGCCTTGGCCGGCAGTCCCCGGAGTTCTTCCGCCTGCCCCACGTCCGCGGCAAAGGCAATGACTTCGCACTGGTAGTTATCCTTCAGCCAGGGGATGATGACCGAGGTGTCCAGGCCGCCGGAATACGCCAGCACCACTTTTTTTACTTTCATTTTAGTTACCTTCCTTTTTCCGGCCCCGGGCTCGCGCGAACCGGTCAGGCGAAGAGGCCGTATTTCAGGATACAATAAAGCGCGCGCAGGGCGTCTTGGGCGCGGATCTTTTTGCCCTCTTGATACGTTCGACCGTGATAGGAAATTCCCACTTCGTAAAACCGGTATTTCCGGCGCGCCAGTTTCAGGGTCACCTCGGGTTCGAAGCCAAAACGGTTTTCCCGCAGCACTACGGACTGGATCACTTCGCGGCGAAACGCCTTGTAGCACACCTCCATGTCCGTAAGGTTGAGGTTGGCGAATATGTTGCATAAGGTGGTCAGCAGACGATTGACCACCGCGTGCCAGAAAAAGAGCACGCGCCGGCGTTTGGTGGTGAGAAAGCGGCTGCCGTAAACCACGTCCGCCAGGCGCAGCGCCAGGGGCTCCAGGAGATCCGGATAATCCGTGGGATCGTACTCCAGATCCGCGTCCTGAATCAGCACGACCTCGCGCGTGGCCCGCTGAATCCCCGCGCGCACGGCCGCGCCCTTGCCCTGGTTTTTCTCCAACCGGATCACCTTCAGATCCGGGCCGGCCTGGGCGCGGAGAATTTTGGCCGTGCCATCCGTGGACGCGTCGTCCACCACAATGATCTCTTTGGGGATGGGCACGGCCCGCACCCGCCGCAAAATTTCGGCGAGGGTGTTTTCCTCATTGTAAACCGGGATGATCACGGAGAGCGTTAGCCCGCCCTGAGTTTGCTTCCGCCGGGGAATTATTTTGCGATTAGTTTTCGGCATGGTACGGATGCGCCTTTGCCTTGAGTTACTTGCCTTTTTCCAAGAGCAGCTTGAGTATGGCCTTCTGGACGTGCAAGCGGTTCTCCGCCTGCTCAAAAACCACGGACTGCTTCCCGTCGATCACGTCCTCCGTGACCTCCTGCCCCCGGTGGGCGGGCAGGCAATGTAAAAAGATGGCGCGCGGCGCGGCGCGCGCCATGAGCTTTTCATTGATCTGGTATTTTTTCAGGGCCCGGATGCGCTGCGCGTGTTCCTTTTCCTGCCCCATGGAGACCCAGACGTCCGTATAAACCGCGTCAGCGTTGGCCACCGCCTGCATGGGATCCATGGTCAGGTACAAGCCCACGCCGCTTTTCCGGCGGTCGCTCTCGCTGAGCTCGATCGCATGCTTGTCGATTTCGAAGCCCAGGGGCGAGGCGATCGCCAATTCGATGCCGGTCTTGGCCGTGCCGAAAACCAGGGAGCGGGTCACGTTGTTGCTGTCCCCCACATAGGCCAGCCGCAGGCGCTTCAGTTTTCCGAACCGCTCCCGCAGGGTGAGCAAATCCGCGAGGACCTGGCAGGGATGGGCGTAATCGGTCAGGGCGTTGATGACCGGCACGGTCGCCGCCTTGGCCAGTTCCACGACCTTGCGGTGGGCATCGGTCCGGATAATGATTCCGGAAACGTAGCGCGACAACACCCGGGCAGTGTCTGATAGGGACTCCCCCCGTCCCAACTGCAGGTCACGGCCGGCCAGATAGAGCATGATCCCGCCCAATTGGTACATCCCGGCCTCAAACGAAACCCGCGTGCGTGTGGAGCTTTTCTCAAAAATCGCGGCCAGGACCTTTCCCCGCAGCGCGGTCTCGGTTTTGCCCCGGCGGGCGTTGGCTTTCAGCTGCCCGGCCGTGTCCAGAATCAGCTCCACGTCCTGGGCGTTGAGCTGCGCGATGGTCAGCAGGCTCTTCACCGAAAGTTTTCTGGTCCGTGATTTTTTAGTGGTTCCCGTTTTCGCTTTCGCTTTTTTCATGCCTTCCCCTTCCTGATCGTTGGCACGGCCCGGCGCTCAACCCCACGGCAATTGCCGTAGTACCTGCTTCACCGTGGCCAGCGCCTCATCCACGTCTTTCTGTTCTATGGTCAGGGCCGGTAGAAACCGCAGGGTGTGGCCGGCCGTGTTGTTCAGGACCAGCCCGGCGGCCAGGGCTTGGGCGACCGCCAGGGGCCCGTGATCAGCCAGCTCCAGCCCCCACATCAGTCCCCGTCCCCGCGCACTGAGAACCCGGCCCGGGAATTCCTTGACCAGGCCGGATAATTGCGCGCCCAGGTGTTCGCCCGTTTCCCTCACGTGTTTTAGAAATCCGGGCTCAGCGAGTTGCTCCCCTAAGCTGAGGCCGCCGGCCGCAGCCACCGGATTGCCGCCGAACGTGCTGCCGTGATCCCCAATGGCCATGGCCGCCGCGATCTCGTTCCGCGTGACCAGGGCGGAAAGGGGCAAGCCGCCGCCCAGGGCTTTGCCCAGCAAAAGTACGTCGGGCACGACCTGATAGTGGTCGTACGCATTGAAATATCCGGTCCGCCCCAAACCGCACTGAATTTCATCAAAGATGAGGAGCAAGCCGTGCTGGTCGCACAACTGGCGCAGTTCCCGCAAATAGTCGGGCGAGCTGGGGTGAACGCCGCCTTCTCCCTGCACGGGCTCGGCCATAATGGCGCAGGTCTGGCCGGAAATGGCCGCGGCCATCAGGCCCGGGTTGTCAAAAGGCACGTACTTGAATCCCGGCAGCAGGGGCGCGAGACCCTGGTGCATTTTATCCTGGCCCGTGGCGGACAGAGCGCCGTATGTCCGGCCGTGAAAAGACCCCTGGAGGGTCAGAATTTCATAGC
>JAUXBQ010000166.1 GCA_030619365.1 candidate division FCPU426 bacterium
GCCCGCCTGTTTGCCGATGATCGCGCCGATCGCGCCGCCGCCGACCGCGCCGATCGCGCCGCCCTTGAACGCACTGCTGGTCGCGCAGCCCGACGCCGTGGCCACGGTAATTGCCAGCAATAAGGCTCCCAGGGTTTTCAGATTTCCGTTCATGTTCCCACCTCCAAAATATTTTAGTTGGAAATTCAATAACGATTCAAATCGCCGCTATTATCGCATCAGCCAAGACTTTCCCGCAACCATTTTTAGTCATATTTCCAAATGATTTATCCACGAAATGGCACGAATAAAATATTAAATGTTTTAACATACGTGTCCAAATTAGAATAATAAGCGTGTAACCATTCGTCCGGGAGGCTTATTTTATCAGGAAAAAAGCGCACCCCTAGCGCACATAAGGCAAAAGTAGACAGTATCGTCCTGACCGGCTTGAGCGTATGGACACAGAGCCGATTTTCCTGAAAAAATAAGCCTCCCGGACAAAGCCGCGACAGTATATACCATGAATTTGGACAGCAGTGATATTTTAATGGTTTTACCCTTATTTTTTCGTTATATTTCGTGATTTTCGTGGATAGTTTTTTTTATCCCTGGTTTCTTCGCGTCCTTTGCGTCTCTGCGGTGATATTTTTTAGCCCTATTTTTTATTCCTATATTATAATGCCCCGTCATGCCTGAAACGAAAATTGCCAACATATTGGAGCGCATCAAGCAACTGGCCCAACAATGCTTCCAGGGCGCCAAGGGCTCGCACGATTGGGAGCATACCGAGCGCGTGCTGACCCTGGCCGGGCATATCGCGCAAAAAGAGGGCGCGGATCCGGACATCGTGCGCCTGGCCGCGGTGCTGCACGACATCGGGCGCAGCGAAGAGGACCAGGCCAATGGCGGACTGGACCACGCGGCCCGGGGCGCCAAACTGGCCCGACGGATATTGGAACAGCAGGGCCTCCGGGCTGAGCAGGTTGAGGCTGTAGTGCATTGCGTGGCCGCGCACCGCTTTCGCAAGGGCCCGGCCCCGGAATCCCTGGAAGCCAAGGTGCTCTTTGACGCGGACAAGCTGGATTCCCTGGGCGCGGTCGGCATTGGCCGGGCCTTTTTGTTCGCGGGCGAAGTCGGGGCCAAACTGCACAATCCGGGCGTGGACATCGAGAAAACAGAAGCCTATACCGTGGAAGACACGGCCTACCGGGAGTACATGCTCAAACTGCGCAAGATCAAGGACCGCATTCTGACCGCCGAAGGCCGCCGCCTGGCCGAAGAACGCCACGCCTTCATGGAGGAATTCTTCACCCGCCTTAACCAGGAAGTCGACGGCACCCTCTAGCCGCCCTCACCGCATAAACGACAAGAAAAAACAAATAAAAAATTGCCACAGATACACACAGATGCACACAGTAAAAATTAGGGATAAAACACGTAAAAATATTTAATATTATTATCCTTACTTTGTTTTTATCTGTGTGTATCCGTGTGCATCCGTGGCTATCCTTTGTTTATGTTTTTCTTTTATAGCCTCTGCGGTAATTTTATTTGCGTTGTATTTGCCCGGGGAGTACAATGCGGGAAATCGGGAGGTTAATCAAATACAGGAGGAACATTATGAACGTAAAGCGCTTTATCTGGGCCAGCCTGGCGGTGTTCGCGGCTTTTCAGATCGTGGACTTCCCTATCCATTCCTTTATACTCGGACCATTCTACCAATCCCTGCAAAACCTCTGGCGTCAGGACATGATGTCCATTATGTGGGTCATGCTCCTGGCCTATTTGGCTATGTCCTTTTTATTTGTTTATATCTTCACCAAGAACTATGAAAGCAAGGGATTGGGCGAAGGCCTGCGTTTCGGGCTCGTGATCGGCCTGTTTTACCAAATTCCCCATATTCTCGGACAATATGTGGCTTATCCCATACCCCTGGCCCTGGCGCTTATTTGGCTGGTCGTGGGAATCGTGGAGTTCATGGTCATGGGCATCGTGGCGGCATTGGTGTATAAAAAATAGTAGGGGCGACCCTTGTGTTCGCCCTGACGGCCAATGTCCGTCCGCCCTGACAACCAATGCTGTCGCCCTGGGTAGGGGCACCCGTAAAGGGTGCCCCTACCTGATCACCGCGACTTTCAGCTTGGTTATTTCCTCATTCCCCGCCATAATTCTTGCGAGATAAATACCGGGAGCTATATCTTTACAATTCCAGATTATTTTCGGATTATCCGCTGACCAGGCGCCCTCCAGGTTTGCCACACATTCTCCGTTCATGTTAAAAACAGCAATTCTGACGCGGATAGATGCATCCAAGTCAAGCAGGAAGGTGATGCGGTTTTTTCCTGGATTCGGATAGGCCACCGCTGGTTTATTATTTTGCTCCAGCCATTGCCGCAGGGAGGAAGTGGGCGTTACGGTCGGGCTCGGCGTAGACGTAAAGGTCGCCGTGGCAACGGGCGTTTCCGTCAACGTGGGGGAAATCGTGGCGGTGGGAGACATGCTGGAAGTTTGGGTGATAGTCGGTGTTATGGTCAGAGTAGGCGTGATGGTTGAAGTCAGCGTGATAGTGGGGGTGGGCGAGATCGTAGGCGTCATGGTGTCCGTCGGTGTAATAGTGGGGGTAAGGGTCACGGAGGCGGTAGGTGTCTGAGTAAAAGTCGGCGTGATTGTATGGCTTGACGTCCGGGTCGGCGTGGGTGTTGGCGGCAAAGGCTTTGCAGGACCCAGAACTATATTATCGACGTAAAACGTCCCACTGCCCAATTGGCCAGGCTGTACATATACCAGGATGTCTTGAATTTGCCGGGGATCGCAGGCATCCCACTGGAGACCAGAATAATCCCAAGTCAAGGCGCTCCAACCCTGGGGAGCGTTAAGGGAAAATATCGGGGAGAGTCCGGATTCATTACTAAAACGGTCCCTGAATTGAAGCTGTAATTCCACGCTCCCGTACACGTGAAAAGAAAGCTGTTGTTGCTTCAGGTAGTAAGTCAGGTTGGCATAATTCGGATTTCCACCGATGAGCAAGAGATCACCCAAGCCAATAAAGGCCCCTTCCTGCCCAACCTCTTGCTTATTATATGTAACCCTTAAGCAAGTCGTAGTATTCCCCCCGATGTCGTTTACCGCGGTAAAAAGACAAGATTGAAAATCCTGGTACCACCACTTGACGTCCCGCTCGGCTTGAGCGTCGATGTAACTATTATCATTATCAAAATCATCAACCAGGAGACTTCCCATGTTTATTTGAGCCAGCGCGTTTTGGATGCCTGGATGGCTCATGAACTTATCCCAGACCAGGCCGGTCCTGTAATTCTCTATGGAAAGGATCATAGAACCCAGGTCAATCCCGATGACATCAGTAGAAACCCACCCTTGTCCGCTGGGATCCAAATTCAGAGAACCGGCAGGCTTTATGCCTTTAGGCGCATTGAGAGTATAACTATCGGCAAAGCCAAAACGACCCCACAAAAAATGCTTGTACCGGAAATACATCCGGCGCAAGGTCTCAAGGGCAGGGCCCGGCGCAAAGGGAATGGCCGCGCCCACCACGCTGGGATTCACCGTACCGTCGTGCTCATTATCCTTGTTCCGATAGGCGTAATAAGAAAAGCCATCCTGCGGCGAATCACCGGCGGTCAGCCCCCAATCATAGGGCCCGTATTTGGGAAAGCTGCCGGCCTTGTCTTCGCAGAATTGCTTATTGACCTGCGCCGCCAGGTCGGTGTTCAGGTAATAATCGGCTTTATCATCCTGCTGATCCCGCAGGTCCAAAAAGCACTGCGGATAAATATGCGTAAACAGCGCCGTGGGATCGTCTGCCCGTTCGATGATGTATTTCCTTCCCGCATATTCCTCCCACTCGCGCCGCATATTGAACCAGGCGGCGGGAGATAAAGGATGGGCGGTGGAGGCCAGACCAATGATATTCAGCAACGGGCCTTCATTATAGCCACTCCAGAACGGCGTTATGAATCCGCTTTCCGGAAACCAACCCATACAGACAAAACCCTCGGGATTCGCATTGGTAAACCAAAGCCAGTCGGCTCGCTCCAGGATTTGTCCGGCTAAAGTCTCGATGCTGCCGCCGGAAAAAGTCCGGCCCGCAACCAGCATGCCGGCAAATAAAAGCGCGGAGTCGATGGAAGAGAGTTCCGCCCAGCCGTCCCGCTTGCCGGTCAGCCTTTCGAGAAAATGAAAAAAGAAACCATTTTTATGGGTCAGCAGGTCCTGGGCACCGCTGATATAAGGCTGGGCCGCCTGAAAAAATTGCAGGGTGGTCAAAACCTGCTGTTCAGCCTCCAAGCTCCCTATCCAACCCCTTTCCCTGGCGGCCGCGACAGCGGCCAGGCCGAACCCGACCGCGGCGATGCTACTGATCTGCCAGGTGCGGGTAACGAAATTATTCATGCGGTCACAGACTAAGCCATTGGCGGGGTTTACGGTGCTAAAAGGGCCGTTACTGGTGATAAAAAAGTCAATCGCCCGGCGTTCCACGAAATCCAGGAAAGCTTCATCACTCACGGTATCCGCGCGTATTTCCAAAGCACTGAGCATGGCTTGCCCGGCTGAAATATTGGAAAAAGTAATCTCTATACGTTCATTGCTGACCGTGGCGGAGGCATTGATTTCCAGAGGGCTGCCGGCCCCGACCTGGGCATAAACATCCAACTGGTTGGCAACATACATCCCATTCACCCGAACGTCGAACACGCGCTGTCCGGCACTTTGATGCTCATTTTCCGCAAAAATCAAATCAACGCTGTATTGCCCATTGGGGACAGTAAAAGTATACGCCATATTTTCCCCGCCTTCACGCCAGGTATCCAGGCGGTATTCCGCTTGGTCAGCCCAGGTATGACTCGCTTCGATTTTCGTTATACCCTGGCTGTATCCCCAACGGCAGCATTGGTCAAAGGCTTCATCAGCCATCCACAGGGTTCCGTCCGGGTCCAGGGATTTAGTTCCGCCGCAATTCAAGCGGTAAACTTCCGTTTCCCCGGGCGAGCAAGGCTGGTAAGCGTCAATGGTATCCGTCAAGGTAGGCGTGTCCGAAATTTCAATGGCATTGATTTTAGGATTTTCAACCACGAGCTGGGTCGTGATTTCAATCTGAAAGGGCTCCTCCGGGGGAATATCGACTGAAAAAACTTTGTTCACAGCGCGGGCCGCCCGGCCATTGGTCTCGCTCAGGATATCGAAATGATTTAATTTTATTGCATTATTGATAAATAAGTTGAAAATTCTCTGACCAATACCGTCTCCGATCCCTTCCTTAATAACCGGACCAAAATAATTTTCAGCAAATACTATCTTCACATAATATTTGCCCGGCCCGGGTAAATCGAAGCGATAGGCTGGAGTTTCAGAGCCCGTGCCTCCCCATATTTCAGACTGGCAAAGCGGCTGATCGTACGTATTTTCTATGTGCATATACGGAAAACCGGTAAAAATACTGGATGAAGTATATCCCCATTTATACTCGTCGCTGCTGGCGGCATAGGACTGATCCGCGGCCCAGACATAGCCGTACCGGTCGGTATAGGCCTCCGCGCTGCCGCATATTACTCTGCGGCCGAAATCAGCCTCGGCCGGCATTGCGCAGGTTAAGCTGAATACTGCCAGCCAGACCATAACGCCTATCCTGGGCATGAGCACTATGTATTTTCTAATAAATATAACCATGCTCCCTTTCCCCGGATCATGTTGGCTATGTCCTTTCCTCCGCCTTACAACCTTATGCTCACTTGCATTTCGGCTTCTAAATACTATAGTATAGTTATGCATTTTTTATTTCATCATTTTAACATTTTTTCGGTGAACGGCTTTAGCCTAGAGATGTAACTATAAAGTACTGTTTTATCCCATATCCCTGGCCCTGGCGCTTATTTGGCTGGTCGTGGGAATCGTGGAGTTCATGGTCATGGGCATCGTGGCGGCA
>JAUXBQ010000252.1 GCA_030619365.1 candidate division FCPU426 bacterium
GACAGACAATAATACTGAATTATCCAACCAAGTCAAGCCTTTTTCTTTTGGTTTTGCCGGATTTACTGCGTGTGTCCAGCATCACGGCTTCTTCGTCGCAGTCCGGGAAACGCGGGCACTTGATGCAGTCGCTCCATATTTTATGGGGCAAGATGGCCCGCTTGATCCGCTTGAATCCCATTTTCTCAAAAAACTTTGGCACATAGGTCAGGGCGAAAAACCGGCTGATTTTCAGGTCCTTCCCTTCTTCCAGGCAAGCTTCCACCAGGTTCCGGCCCAGGTATTTTCCCTGGTACCGGGGTTTGATTGCCAGGGATTTCACCTCAGCCAGGTCGCCCCAACTGATGTGCAGCCCGGCCACGCCCACGATTTGATTACGCTCGATTGCGACGTAATAATCCCTGATATTTTCGTATATTTCGGACAAGGAGCGCGGCAGCATCTCACCGCGCTTAGCGCGGCTGTTGATCAGCCCGTGAATGGCCTGGGCGTCTTCCAGGTTGGCCTTGCGTATCATGGTTTTTCGCTCCTTAAGGCTTCTACACCTATGCTCAGGGCCTGCAAATTATTTTTCAGCACCTGTGGTTTTTTAGGAAACCGAACTTCCAAAATATGCTGGAGCGCCTCTTTCCGCACGCCCCGGTCCAGGGCCAGATACGCGCCTAACATGACCAAGTTAATAGGCGGGGCGTCGCGGTTGACGCCTTCCGCCAGGCGGGAGGCCGGCAGCAGGATCACCCGGGCTTTTTCGCCGGATGCCGGTTGGGTTGCCAAGTCCGCATTGACTACTATAACGCCGGTCGCTTTGCCACTGGCGCCGTACTGGGTTCTGGCCCGCTGGTCAAACGCCAAAAAAAAGTCCGGGTTTTGGAACAGCGGCGCGTAAATAGGCTGGTCCGCTATTGCGACCGAACAAAAGGAAGGGCCACCCCGCCGTTCCCCTCCGTAAGACGGAACATACGTGGTTTCTAAACATTGCTGCACGGCCGCCCGGGCCAGGATTTGGCCGTTGAACTGGATGCCCTGCCCTCCGGAACCGGCCATAATGATTTGATCCAGCATGGTCAGTCTTTCCCTCCCACCTGTTCGTCCTTGAATATTCCGAGGGGAAAGGTTTTCAACATGTCCTTTTCAACCATCTCCACGGCCTGGAGCGTGTTTACGCCCCAGTTGGTGGGACAGAGAGACACAAACTCCACAATGGAAAACCCCGTTCCCGCATCCTGGATTGCAAAGGCTTTTTGGATCAAAGACTTGGCCTTGCGCACCAGGCCCGGCTTGTGCAAAGCACCGCGCGCGGAAAATTTCACGCCCGGTAAGGTGGCCAGCAATTCCGCGATCCGCATGGGATACCCGGTCTGGGACACGTCCCGGCCTTCCGGCGTGGTGGTTGTGACCTGGCCGGCCAGAGTCGTCGGCGCCATCTGGCCGCCGGTCATGCCATAGTTCGCGTTGTTGATGAAAATAACCGTGATCCGCTCGCCCCGGTTGGCCGCGTGGATGATTTCCGCCATGCCAATCGAGGCCAGGTCGCCGTCGCCCTGGTAACTTATGACCAGCCGGTCGGGCAGTACGCGCTTTATGGCCGTGGCCACGGCCGGCGTGCGGCCATGAGCCGCTTCGGTCGTATCAAAATTCCAATAATCATAACCGTAAACCGCGCACCCCACCGGCGCCACGGCAATGGTCCGTCCCAGCGCGTTCATTTCGACCAGAACTTCAGCCATTAGGCGGTGCGCCACTCCGTGGCCGCAGCCTGGACAATAGCTGGTGACCACGTCTTTCAGGCCCGGGGTGCGGGAAAAGACCATGGTTGGCTTCATTTCAGCACCTCCCGCGCTCTGGCCACGATTTCCTCGGGGAACGGCACTCCGCCGCCCGGCCGGGGCAGGAGCTCGACCCGGACCTCTTTCAGGCTGCGTTCCCTGGCGATCACCAGCTTGACGTCCTCGATCATTTGGCCGGTGTTCATCTCGATGACCAGGAACCGGTCCACCTTGCGAGCCAGGGTGGCCAGTTGCTCGCTGGGAAACGGCCAGAGTGTAATGGGGCGGAACAGCCCGGCCTTGATCCCGTGCTCGGCCAGCATTAATTGGGCCTGCTTGGCTACCCGCGCGCTGGTGCCGAATCCGATCAGCATGATATCCGCATTTTCACAGGCCAGACTCTCGGCCAGCGGTTCTTCCACTTCAATCCGGGCGTATTTTTCCGCCAGCTTGAAATTGTGTTCCTCCAAAGCGCCCTGCTTCATTATCAGGGAGCGGATAAACCTGGGCGCTCTCCCCTGGGCGCCGGTCAGGGCCCAGTCCTTAGGGGGCAGGGGCCTGCCCCGCAGCAACCCGTCTTTTTTTCGCGCTTCCGGGTCCGGGAAAATCACCTTTTCCATCATCTGCCCCAACAGGCCGTCGGAGAGGACCAGTACAGGATTGCGGTAAAGGTCCGCCAAATCAAAAGCATCCATGGTCAGTTCGACCATTTCCGTGACTGTATGGGGGGCCAGGACAATGGTACGGTAATCGCCATGCCCTCCGCCCCGGGTGGATTGCCAATAATCGGACTGGGAGGGCGAGATATTGCCCAACCCGGGCCCGCCCCGCATGACATTCGCGATCACGCTGGGCAACTCGCAGGCCGCCAGATACGAGATGCCCTCCTGCTTCAGGGAGATGCCCGGCGAGGAGGACGAGGTCATGGCCCGGGCGCCGGCCACCGCGGCCCCGAACACCATGTTGATGGCCGCCAGTTCCGATTCCGCCTGGATAAACGTCCCGCCGGTTTCCGGCAACCTGCGCGCCATGTAGGCCGGCACTTCATTCTGAGGCGTGATGGGATAGCCGAAATAAAACCGGCAGCCCGCGCGGATGACGGCTTCGGCCATGGCCTCGTTGCCCTTCATGAAAACCGTCTCGCTCATTTATCCGGCTCCTTTTCAATCTCAATGGCCAGGTCCGGGCAGACCAAGGCGCAGGCCAGGCAGCCTGTGCAATCCTGCTCATTCCGGCAGACCGCCACGTGGAACCCGAGTTCATTGCGCTCGTCCGAGATCTCCAGGATCTTTTTTGGACAAACCGCCACGCACAATTCACAGCTTTTACAGCGGTGGGGGTCGATTTTAACCCGATAAGACATGCAAAACTCCCAGTTATAATCAACTTCGCGTTAAAACGCGGGGATTCTTTCGTATATCGAAATGATTTAATCTAGCATTGGCCAAGGGGGCCTGTCAAGGGCGGGAATGACTATATGCGATTCACCGCAGAGACGCAGAGGACGCAGAGAATAAATGATTTTGCTACAAAACCCCCTAAAAAGTCATTGCGAGCGACCGGAGGGAGCGCGGCAATCTGATTTTATCCTTATAAAATCGGGATTGCTTCGTCGCTGCCGCTCCTCGCAAAGACAGCAATAGGGGTTTTGCAACAGAATCATAAATTATCAAATAAGACGGGTCACTAATCTCCAATACTGGTTGTATATTTCCGTCATTATTTGCGGAAACTCTTCATCAAAGAGTTTGTTTGCCTCATTCAAAATTTTTATTAATTCTCTTCTAGTAGCTAAATCATTTGCA
>JAUXBQ010000131.1 GCA_030619365.1 candidate division FCPU426 bacterium
CCTCTGCGCGCTTAGCGCGTTTTATTAAACAACAAGAGAAAGCCGATTCCGCAACATCCGACAATGACCACCAGGTTCAGGAATAACCATAAAATGTGGTTATTCAGCACCATGCCCGTGACCATCAGCGCCGCCAAGCCGATTAATGCCAAACCCATGCTGCTTTGCTTCATCCTATTCCTCCTTGCCGGCCAAGCGGGCCGGCGGGTATGCCGTCAGCCTGCCCCGGGTTGCCAGTTTTTCGATTATGTCCCTGAATGACCATAAAAGTCAAGCCACGATGTCATTGAGCCGGAACAAGTGAGAATCTGCTATAAAAACATTACGCTGTTTGCCGATATTTGATATCATATAATGTTTGCTTAACCTATCCACCAAGCGGTATTCGTACTGCGTTGAATCGTACTTTTCAGTCGACGGAAAGGGTTTCATGCCCCGTAAAACTAAATCACCGGTGCGCCGGAAAAAAGCCGTTAAAAAAGCGGGAAAAAAAACCTTAGCCAAAGCCGCCCGGAAAAAACCCGCCCGGCGGAAGTGTACCCAGCCGGCCGGCAAGTCCTGCGTTTTTCTCCGGGATTTTTACGATCACCTCAATCAGGAGAACCAGCTCTTTCTTTTTTCCCGTACCATCGAACACAGTCCGGTGGCCATTTTGATCATGGACCGCCAGGGCGTAATTGAATTCGCTAATGCCCGTTTCTCCGCCATCAGCCAAATGCCGCCCGACGCCCTGCTCGGCCAAAGCTTGAAAGATCTTCAGCATCTGGGATCCGCCTCCGCGCCCCATGCCGCCGCCATGTGGAAAAAAATCAGGTCCGGGCGGGAATGGCACGGTGAACTGCATTCGCGTACACCGGCTGGGGATCTGGTGTGGGAATCCACCACCATCAAGCCGGTCCTGGGAAGCAAGGGCCGGCCCGACCGCCTCATCGTGTTTCTGGAAAACATCACGTACCGAAAGCAATCGGAAGCCATCATTAAATACATGTCCCAGCACGATTCCCTGACCGATCTTCCGAACCGGGAACTATTTAACAACCGCCTGAAACACGCCCTGGAACTGGCCGCCCGGACCAAGAAAAATGTGGCGGTCGCCATTTTGGGCCTGGATCGGTTCAAGGTCATCAACAATACCCTGGGGCACGGCATCGGGGATCGTCTCATTCAGGGCGTGGGCAAGCGGCTGTGGGAAAGCCTGGATGGGAACAACACCATCGCCCGGATGGGCGGTGACGAGTTTCTCCTGCTGCTCCCGCAACTCAACAGTTTTCGCGAGGCGGTTGAAAAATCGCAAGCTCTCATGTCCGTGTTCGGAAAGCCCTTTCACGTGGGAGAGCAGAAGCTCTACATCAAGGCCAGCATGGGCATCAGCCTCTTCCCGGAAGACGGGGAAGACAGCCTGACCCTGCTTAAAAACGCCGACGCGGCCTTGAACCAAGCCAAACAAACCGGGCGAAACCAGCATAAATTCTACACAGCCAAACTGAACGCCTCAGCCCCGGAAAAACTCTTCATGGAAACCTCCTTGCGCCAGGCCATTGAGCGGGATGAATTCATCTTGTTTTATCAACCACAGGTGAATTTCCTCTCCGGCCAGATCGTGGGCATGGAAGCCCTGGTACGCTGGCAGCATCCCAAACTGGGCTTGCTGGCCCCTGACAAGTTTATCACCCTGGCGGAAGAAACCGGCCTGATCGTGCCCATGGGCCAATCCATATTGCACACCGCCTGCCAGCAGAATTTGCTCTGGCATAAAGCCGGTTTTCCCGACTTGCGGATCGCGGTCAACTTGTCGGCCAGGCAGTTTCAGGAGCCTGAGCTGGTGGAGGCGGTGCTGGGCATATGCAAGGAAACCGGCATGCCGCCCCATTTCCTGGAATTGGAGCTTACGGAAAGCATCTTCATGGAAGACCTGAGCATCTCCAAGATGATTCTGCAGTGGCTGCATAAAAAAGGGATCACGATCGCCATCGACGATTTTGGCACGGGATATTCCTCCCTGACCTATTTAAAGCAGTTCCCCATCAAAACTTTGAAAATAGACCGTTCCTTCGTGAAGGACTGCCTTTCCAACACGGACGACGCCGCCATTGTGACCACCATCGTGTCCATTGCCCGGAATCTGAACATGCGGATCACGGCGGAAGGCATCGAAACCCAGGAACAGCTGGATTTTCTGCGCTCCCTGGGATGCGACGATTTTCAGGGTTTCCTTTTTTCCCGCCCCCTGCCGGCCTATGAATGCACCGCCCTCCTGCAAGCCGGACGCCGCCTGGACACGGCCCGCTGAGCGCTGACACACCCTTGACATGAATACCCAGGCTGCAAGTCCCAGCGATAAAATCCGGTTATCCAAAGCCATGGCCGACCGGGGCCTGTGTTCCCGGCGTGAAGCAGACGTACTCATCGCCCGCGGGTGGGTGCGCGTGGATGGCGAGCCCGTCTCCATACTGGGTTATAAAATCCGGCCTGACCAGGATATTCAACTCATGCCGGAAGCCCGCTCCCATCTGCGGCAGTCCGTCACCATTCTGCTCAACAAGCCCCTGGGATATGTTTCCGGCCAACCCGAGAAAGGTTATCCCACCGCCCTCTCGCTGATCAAGCCGGAAAACCGTTTCCCGGGAGATCGCCTGCCGTGGCGCTGGCAACCCGCGCACTTGCGCCAATTGGCCGCGGCCGGAAGACTCGATATCAATTCACAGGGACTGCTGGTCCTTACGCAGGATGGCCGCATTGCCCGCCAGCTCATTGGTTCCGCTTCACGAGTGGACAAAGAATATCTTGTGCGCTTTCGCGGAGAAATAACCCCACGCGTTTTATCTCTGCTTGAGCACGGCCTGTTCCTGGACAACCAGCCTTTGCGGAAAGCCAACGTCCGCCTTCTGAATCCAGATCAACTCCAGCTTGTGCTGTGGGAAGGAAAAAAGAGGCAGATCCGCCGGATGTGCGAACGCGTGGGACTGGAAGCGCTGCAATTGAAACGGGTACGCATCGGCGCGGTGCGCCTGGGTAATCTGCCTCAGGGAAAATGGCGCTACCTGCGGCCGGATGAAAAGTTTTAACGCCTGTTAGGAGCTTGAGCAATTAGCAGGGTGATGAAAAACCCTTTTGGCAGTCTTTGCGAGGAGCACCAGCGACGAAGCAATCTCATTTTTACAAGGATAATTCCAGATTGCCGCGCTCCCTGCGGTCGCTCGCAATGACTGTAATAAGGCTTTTTCATCACCCTGTTAGTTTTCACAATAGCTTGGAAGCCAAGCGGTGTTTTCTCGTGGTTAGGTTTTAACCACAGCGTGGTTAGATTTTAACCACAGCATGGTTAATTTTCAACCACAGCGTGGTTAGATTTTAACCACAGCGTGGTTAATTTTCAACCACATTGATAAAATAAAATATGGTAATTGACTCGGATATTTTTTATAACTTCCATGTCGTATATCCATTTTGAGTGTGGATGAGAGGTAGTAGAAAAATGCCGATGGGGGAAGAGCAAGGGCGAATACATCCGGCATTCGCCGGACAGGCGAATTCGCCCCTACCGAGTTGACGGCGTACGGTTGCGCGACTTATAATCAATGCATATCCAGCTAGGAGATAGCCTCGTGATCCAATTCCACCATGTGTTCATGACCTACCAGCACGAATTCAAGGCCCTGAGAGATATTGATCTGAATATCGAACGCGGCGAATTCGTGATGATTACCGGGCCGTCGGGCGCGGGCAAGAGCACGCTCATTCGGCTGATCTCCCGGGAGATACTGCCCACCCGGGGACAGATTATCATTTTCGAGCAGAATATCGCCAAGCTCAAGCCCCGCCAGTTGCCGCTCTACCGGCGCCGGATCGGCGTGGTTTTCCAGGATTTCCGGCTGCTTTACGACCGCACGGCATCGGAAAACGTGGCCCTGACCCTGCGGATCCTGGGGCACGGCGGGCGGACCATGACCCGGGAAGTAAACCAGGCCCTGGGCCGGGTCGGCTTGCAGAAGAAAAAAAACCAGAAACCCTGGCATTTGTCCGGCGGGGAAATGCAGCGGGTGGTGCTGGCCCGCGCGATTGTCCATGATCCCCCGCTCTTGCTGGCGGACGAACCCACGGGCAATCTGGATTTCGCCACGGGCTGGGAAATGATGCAGCTCTTGAAGCAGGTGACCGATACCGGAACCACGGTGATCTGCACCACCCACAACCTGAACTTTATCCAGAAAATGCGGAAGCGCACACTGTTTCTGGACAAGGGAATTCTCCGCGGCGAAAGGAACAGGGTCCATGGCGCTTAGTTTTCTGGTCCAGGAGGCGTTCCGCGGCCTGTTGCGCTCCAAGCGGCTCAACCTGTTGTCGCTCGGCGCGATGAGTATGTCCCTGATGGCCCTGGGCTTGGTCCTGCTGCTTAATTTCGGCATCCTGCAAGTAACCCACTTCGTACAGGACAAGATCGAAGTCGTGGTTTTTCTCAATGACCAGGCCGCGGAGCCGGAAATCGAGTCCTTTATCACCAAGATCCGGGACTATCCCCTGGTGGCCGGGGTGGAGTATCTGTCCAAAGCCCGCGCCCTGGAAGAATTCTCCGGCGACGAAACCCTGCGGGAATTTCTCGAAGTGCTGGGCAGCAATCCGCTGCCCGCTTCGCTCCGGATCGGCTTGATGGAAAAAACCCCGGCCAACGTCAACCGCTTCGTGACCTGGCTGAAGCAATTTGCCGGCGTTGGGGAGGTGAGTTACGGCGGAGGTGACGCGGACCGGGTGCTCAAGGCCCTGCAGTTTGTCCGGCTGTGCGTGATGATCCTGACCGCCAGCCTGGTCCTGTCCGCGATCATCATTATCGCCAATATCATCAGCCTCATGGTCTTTGCCCGGCGCGAGGAGATCGGCATCATGCGGATCATCGGCGCCAGCAACGGATTCATTCGGGGGCCATTTCTCATTTGGGGAATTTTCCAGGGCGCGGTCGGGGGCCTGGTGGCGGCCGGACTGCTCTACATCATCTGGCTTGTGTTGCGCTACTATTCCCTCCATGAGTTGGGCCTTAACCTGGACGCCTTGCTGCCGGCGGACGCGGGCCTCCAGGCCCTGCGGGGCATGGCCGGATTAATGCTGGTGGGCTGCTTTCTGGGGCTGGTGGGCAGCCTGGTATCCGTGGGAAGACAACTCAACGAATGAGGATCGTGGCCGCGTTGCTGGGCGTCTGGCTGGTCTGTCCCTGGCCCGGATCGGCCGCGACCGTGCGGGAAGTGCAGGATAAACTGCAGCAGTATCGCCAGAACATCAGTCAGGAAAAAAAAGATTTAAACGCCGTGCGGCAGCGCATCCGGCTGGAAAAAAAGGTGGTGCGCAAGCAGAAAAAGCAGGAGCGCTCGATTCTTTTTGATATTCAGCGGATCGGGCAAAAAATCGAGGAAGCGGAAGACCATCACCAGGAGCAACTGAAAAATCTGCGTCTGGTCAGGACGACCATTGCGCGCCTGAGTTATGACATCCAAACCACGGAAACCGAGATCCAGCGCCTGCGCGGCTATCTGGCCGCCCGGTTGCGCCTGCTCTACCGCGAACGCACCCAGGGCTTCTGGCGCGTCTTGCTTACTTCCCAGACCCTCTCGCAAGGGCTCACACGGCTGAAATTTTTTCACGTTCTGGCCGCCCAGAACGCCGATTTCATCCGGCGCCTGGCTGTCCAGCATAACCAGCTACTGACCAAGCACGTGGAAATGCAGAAACGGGAGCACCAGGCCAGGGAATTGGAGGCCGAAAGCAAGCAAACCCTGGCCAAGATAAAAATACACCGGGCCAGCCGCCAGAAAATTCTTAAGCGCGTGCGGCGCAAACGGAACGAGCACGAGCGCGCGGTGAAGGAACTCACCGTGGCCTCGCAGAAACTGACCAAGCTGATCCGGATGCTGGAGCAACGGGCCCGAAAGCTGAAAAGGCGGATCGCCCAGTACGGGAAAGCGTTCGCAACGCGCAAGCACTCGCTGCCGTGGCCCACACGCGGCCGAGTCGTGACCAGGTACGGCAAGACCAAACATCCACGGTTTAATACCTATATATATAACAAAGGAATTGACATCGCAGGATCGATCGGTCAAAATGTCATTTCTGTGACCCGGGGCGAGGTCCTGTTCGCGGAATGGTTTGAGGGTTTTGGCCGCATGGTCATCCTGGACCACGGCGGCGGGTACAATACAATTTACGCCCATCTCAAGAAAATCCTCGTTTCCGAAGGCAATACCGTGAAAGAGGGCCAAGTGATTGGCCAGTTGGGCGATTCCGGGACCTGGAAGGGACCGGACCTTTATTTCGAGATCCGCAAGCGCGGCAAAGCCTTGAATCCGCTGGCCTGGCTGGAAGAATAAAATTACCAAATTATTAGACGATTTATTTTATTCCGAGAAGGGCCGGAACCAACCGGTGTAAATATTGTGGCACCGTTGGGAAACCAAGCGGTAAACGAAAAAAACAAACCTCAACCTGTAGCATTGGGAGAAACCGGTCTACTCGACATAAGTCAGTCAAATTCCTATCAGTCGACTTGCTGAAATAATATGAGACATATATTATAGTAAAATGAGTTTTACTTATATTTTAAAACAAGTCCTGAACCTACTTCCTGTATGGGAAAGTGTTTTCCAAGTTCTATTTTCGCCTTAAGATCTGTACAATGACAGGGATGAAAATCCATGATCTTACAAGATTCAAGATATTTGATAGTCTTTTCCAGAATTTTTGTTTTTGTATTTAAAAGATGAAATCCGCCAATAACATCCAATATCTTCTCCATCCCACAGACCTTCTTTGCATATTCAATTATATTTGATATACCGGAATGAGAACATCCGGTAATAATAACTATCCCTCTTTTTGATTTATATACTAATGCGCTGTCATCCATTAAATAATCAGGGTATTTTTTTCCATTTTTTATCACTATACCAAGCGGTTCTTTTGCTTCAAAATCATTTTTTCTGGGTATCTGGCCCAAAAAGCAGAGATTTTCCGTTAACCATAAAGGCTTTTTTGCTAGGTTTAAATAAAAATATTTCCGTATTTCCTTTTCCCTCTTCTTAGTTCCGATATCGCCAATACCTTCATAAATTTTTTTATTAAAAACAAGAGGATGAGCCACTAACCTGATATTTTTTGTTCTTTGGCCGGCAAAATTAATATATGGTTCTAGGCCGCCGGTATGGTCAAAATGCCCATGGGATAAAACAAGGAAATCCGCTTGCTTTAAATCTATATTTAATTTATTAGCATTTTTTATAAATATATCCGAGTATCCAACATCAAAAAGTAGTTTTTTAGTATTATCTTCAATCCAATAAGAAACCGCCGGTTCGGCAAAATAATATCGGTCGATTATCGTATTATTATCCACTAAAACTGTCAATTTCATAATTTCACCATCTTTTAAATCTCCAACTCTCGTGATTTATTTCCTATTATGTATCCGGATTCAATCCAGGTGA
>JAUXBQ010000070.1 GCA_030619365.1 candidate division FCPU426 bacterium
GATTATACCGGATATTATGATTGATACTATGGATACCTATCATGCCGACTCGGCCTGGGGCGATTTCGCCCAGAGCCAAGGCAATGCCCTAACTCTCTCGACTGTGGATGGTCAACAGGATAAAGCCCTGCGGCTGCAATACGTGTTTACCACCCCTGACGAGTGGAAGTACGTGGGGCGCGGATTTGACCTCAACCTGCTCCAGGACAGCGCCAATGCCTTCCGGTTTGATTACAAAGGCCAGCAGGGGAATAACAACCTGGAATTCAAGATTTACGATGACAATAACACCATCTTTGTCTTTAAAATGAAAAATGTCACCAGCACGGGTGATGAATGGAAAACCGTGACTATTCCCTACGAAAATTTCGTTTACTTCGGCGGGGAGGACAAGAATTTCGATTTCAAAAAATTCACCAAATTGGGTTTTGCCATCACCAAGGGGAACGGCGGGGAAGGGACGTTCTGGGTTCACAATATTCAGTATCTGAGAAAATCCGATTTTGTGCAAACCGCGCCGATCGGGCGGGTCATTCAGCAACTAAGCATTGATAACAACCCGTTCGCCCCCCGGACGGACACGGCCCGGGCCAACGCCAATTTCATCTTCATCCTGAATGAAGCGGCCGAGGTGGGGCTGAGAATTTACGACCTTTCCGGCCGGGTGGTGCGGGAATGGGAAAAAACTAATTACCCGGCCGGGACGCACACGCTGACTTGGGACGGCTTGAACCGGAACAACCGGCTGGTCCGGAATGGGCTATTCCTGTATATGTTCACGGCTAAAGGGCAGAAGCACACGGAAAAAATAAAAAATATTATAGCGGTTATTCGCTAAGCGGACCTCTATTTCCGCCGCATTCCGCAATGTCAGGGGAGGCACCTTTGTGAGACACAAGCGTTTAATCGGTTGTTTGGTGATAGGCGGCGCGCTGCTGTCAGTCCAATGCTGGGCGGGCGCGTTCGATCCCGTGGTGACCGGCGCGCGCGCCAACGGCATGGGCGGCGCCTTTACCGCCGTGGCGGATGACCCCACGGCCACCTATTGGAACCCCGCGGGCCTGGCCGGGGTGAAGCGTCCCTCCATTGTCTTTTCGCACTGTGACATAGAGACCCTGGGCTTGCTGTCCCATGATTACCTGGTGTACGCCCAGCCGTTCGTGTTCGATAACGTCATTGCCATCGGCTGGACCAGGCTGGGGACCACGGCCAACGTCACTTTTTTAAATTACTCGGAAAATACCATCACTATCGCGTATCAGCAGCCGATCACCAGCCGGATATCGGCCGGCCTCAACATGAAAATATACCAGGTCCAGTACAGTTCGGCGGCCGGGGGCTTTGGCATTGACCTGGGCGGCCGCTACCAGGTTCTGCCCGAAATCGCCGTGGCCTTTATATATGAAAACCTCAATGAGCCGCGGATCGAGTGGCTGACCGGCGCCCTGGACAAGCTGCCGTCAAACCTGCGCTTAGGCCTGGCCGGTTATCCGGTGCCGGATGTGGTCATAGCCCTGGACGTCGACCGCCTGTTGGAGACGCATCCTCAGTTTCACGGTGGCGTGGAATATTGGTTTTTCAGCAAAATGCTGGCCCTGCGGGCGGGCGTGACTCACTGGCCCCGGGAAAACAAATTCATGCCGTCGGCCGGATTGAGTTTCCGGCTGGCGTTTTTGGAACTGGCCTATGCCTATGCCAGCCATTTTGACCTGGACGGCAATCACGTTATCAGTCTGCAGTGGGGTTTTTAATTATGAATAAAACACGAAGAGGTGTCTGCATGCGACGTCTTGGTTTGCGGGTAATCATGATTACGGCCGGGCTGCTCGGGTTTTGGTCAGGGCCGGCCATGGCCAAGCTGAGAACCATCGATTCCCTGGATAAAACCGCCAATTGGGCTATTCTGGACGATTCCAAAGCCAGCGGCTCCACGCGCCGGGACGAGGGGCCGAAGAAGGGCCAACGAGCCCTCTCCCTGGAGTACAAACTGGGTGACGGGAACTGGGTCGCCTGGGTCCGGGAACTGCCCCGGGGCTTGCCGGGTCTGAAAGCCGTGGTGCTGGATATAAAAGGGAAAGGGCGGAACGACCTGGAAATCAAACTGACCGATGTAGACGGCGCCACTTTTGGCCTGAAGATTCCAGGCGGCACAAGTGTGTCCAAGTGGAAGAAAATGGTGGTCCCGGCCGGGCATTTGAAATATCTCTGGGGAGGCAACACCAAGGTCCTGGCGCCGGATAAAATCCGGAAATTCGAGTTTACCATAGCTACTTCAGGCGAGGGTGGGAGCGGCAAGATCGTGATCGCGAACCTGAAATATTCGGACGTAGCCATGAAAGCCAGGCTGCCCAAACCGGCGGTGGCGGCGCCGGGAGCCCCCGCTTCCACTGAGCAACTGGACATCAAGGTGGTATGGCCCCTCAGCACTACTTTGGAGATCCAGGATGCCAAAGACTGGAAGGCCTACCTGGATCGGGGCGCGGCCCTGAAATTAAGCACGGCCGACAGCCGCGACCGGGGCAAAAAAGCGGTCCAGGCTGCGTTTACCTGGGGCCCGCGCGAGGAGCCGGGCGTGCGGGAGCAGACCGGCAACTGGGTGGCCCTGGTCAGGGAGGTGCAGCTTAACCTGTCCGAGGCCCGGAGCGTCTCTTTTACCTATAAGAGCACGGGCGCGGTGGCCAATCTGGAGGTCAAGCTGCGGGACAAAAACGGGAGCAACTACGGACGTACGTTTCCCAGCGGGAGTTCCCAGCCGTCCTGGACCACTATTACCATTCCCCGTTCGGATTTTAAATACATGTGGGGCGGCGATCCGGCCGCCAAATTCGACTGGGACCACGTTACGGTGTTTGAAATCGCGCTCTCCCGGACCAATGATTCGCGCGACAGCGGTACCTTTACCCTCGGCAGCATTCGATTCCAGAGCGCGGTCAGCGGCGTTCCCACGGTGGCGGGCAAGGATACGCGGGACGCGGACGTCGGCCAAATGCAGATCATGATCGACGATTTCACGGATTTAAACCCCGCCCAGCGTTACTACGTCATCCCCGGCGACGACTCGAGCTTGGCGCTCTCATCTTCCCGCGTTACGTTTGAGGAGGATTATTCCATGCGTATGGAATACGTCCTGAAATCCTCGCGCCCCACGGGTTCCTGGGTGGAAGCCCAGCGTCGCTTTATCACGCCCCTGGATTGGAGCGGCGTGAAGGCCGTGAAGATTTGGGTTAGAGGGGACTCCTCGCGGAACATATTCCGGATAACGCTTACGGACGGCGAGAACCAGAAATGGATTTTTGACAACAATGAAATCCTGGCTTCCACGGACTGGTATTTGCTGGATATTCCAGTGATGGCCTTTAGGCTGTATAAGGATTACTACCGGAAGGGGCGATCGAAAAAACGCCTGACGCCCAAGCTGCACACGATTAAGGAGCTGAGCCTGGGTATTGTCAGCCAGCCGAACCGGAGCAGTGACAGCCAGGGGGAAATTTTCGTGGAGAAACTTTACGTGGTGGGAACCAACATCAATGCCTCGCGGGCGGTTCCGCAAATGGACAAGCCGCCGATCGGGATCGCCGTCCCGCTGAAGAACTGGAACCTGGGCGGGATCTCCAACACGGTATACGACATTCGCCCCAACGAGCCGTCGGTTTTGAATCAAAACCTGCTGTTTAAGCTCAACGGCAACTTTGATCAATTCAGCGTACTGGGAGAGATCCGGCTGGATTCCACCTTTGGCAATGACGGCGATGGGTTCCGCTCCACGGACGGAGTTCTCGTCAGCCCCAATGTCAGCGTGAGCATTTTGGAGCCTTTTCCCGGTGTTCGGAACGCGATCTTCGGGAACCTGTGGTTCAATTCCTCGCCGCATATTTTTGCCAACGACAATCAGTACGGGGGCTGGGGATTCAAAGGCGCCATGGTGGAGGGCTGGGTGGACAAGTTGCACCACCGCACCTATTATCTGCAGCACGCGCCGGATTCCTATTCCCTGGCCGGGCATTATGCCATGACCCTGAATAAACTGAACATCAACCTCATTGGGACCTACTATAATCAGCAACCCTTTGTTTCTTCGGCCACGCGGCTGGAGCAGGACGACCGCGCGTTTCTTCTGGATATGTCCCGAAAAATATCGATTCCCGGAGTTTTGGACATTACGCCCCGGGTCATCGGGGGCTATAACTGGTTTCAGAAATATTGGGACGTCAGCACCCAGGCGGAAGTGGATGAGCGCGATGGCGGCGTCTTTCTGGAAGGGGAATTGAATTTCTCTGAATTGTCCAATATTTTTTGGCCCGGGTTCTCGCTGACCGGGAAATACCGCTACGTGGAGCCGGACTTCAAGCCAATATTCAGACGGAACCCCGGCTCCTGGGATGTCGAAATTGGCGACCAGAAGGGGTACGAAGCCCAGGTCTATCAACAGATTATGGGGGCTTTTTTGTCCGCCAAATATCAGAAAGCCGACCGGATTTCCAGCCGTGACCAGGGTTTCGAGAACACGGTGATCTCTGTGGGTTACCGGGACTGGTCGTCATTGGACCTCACCCTGACCCAGGAGTTTGCGACCAAGGTATACTCGTATTTAAACGAGCGGTTTCTGTGGGACGGGACCAATCCCGCTACTTTTTATGACAACCGGCGCGAGGACACTACCCGGCTCCACATGACCTATCATTTCAGCAGCAACTGGATCGTTTCCGAGGAAGTGGAATACAAGCGCTTTTTGCAGTTGGACGACAACGAAAGCTACTCGGAAATGTTCATCCTGACGCGGATTAAGTACTATCCCACGCCCAGCCTCTCGTTTTCGCTGGAGAATAAATTCAGCCGCTTGGGCCGCGTAGAGGACATCAACGCGATCAATCTCATCGACCTGGACAGAATACCGGATTACACCTGGGTCCGGATTGATATGACGTTCTAGCGAATGATAAAAATCCACAGGCTCACGCCTGTGGTATTTTTGTCCTGAGATGTTCGCCTTCGGCGATATTCACTCGCTTCATCGATGGGCTAGCGCCCATCGTGTTCGCATTAGCACGATAAGGTGGGCCATGTCATTATCCGTAGGTCATCATAATGAAATCCCTGAAGGGCCGCGACGGCCGGGAGTGGGTCATTGCGGCCGCGCGAAGCGTCTTTTCCTCCTGCTGGTCCTCCTGGGCCTGGTCTTGCGGCCCGGTTCCGCCTCGGCCGTAATCAGCCTGCTGGATGATTTTTCGGACACAGCGCTTAATCAGTACGGCCTGTCGGGACGCATGGCTGACGGGGACGGCAATATTATTTTCGCCTTTGTCTCCACTACCACCACGGCCCGGCCGTTTGGCCATCTGGATTACTCCCTGGAAATTCAATACGACGTTTCCACCCTGAACGATGAGGCTTGGTTTTTCACGCCCCTCAGCTCCTCCGGGGATGCGGATCTTTCCGCTTTTAATTATTTATCCTTTTGGGTGCGGGGCGCGGCCGGCGGGGAAGGCTTTAGCATTGGGTTTGAAGATTCCACCTATGCCAATTCCTACATGCAGGTGAACGAATATCTGCCTGCCGGGATAACCACCCAGTGGCAGAAGGTCGTGATCCCTTTTTCCGTGCTGGAATCCGGCACCTCGATACTGCGTTCCCAGGTTTCCAAGGTGGTCGTTAAAATTATTAATACGGCATTGTATGGTTCGGCTATTGGCACGGTCTACCTGGATGATATTTGCTTTGGCATGGCCACGGCCCCGATCTGGATTGAAAGTTACAATGACGGCGCTTATCCCAATGCGTGTAAAGGAAACACTGGGCTTGATGGTACCGCCGTGGATATGTCCGTCAGTTATCATAGTCTAACCTACACCTCCTCACCATATTCGTTTGAAGTTGATTACAGCCTCGCCACGAGTGTCGGCAACTTGGTGCATAATACGAATACCATTGACATCAGCCATTGCACGCACTTGCAATTCGACATTCTGGGCGCCAATGGCAATGAGGATCCTGATATTCGCCTGCAGGATCCCTTTTGGATCGCCGGAAGCGTTCCTGTGACGGATTACGTGACCGTTTCGAACACCGGCTTTCAGACCGTTTCCATTCCCATCGTGGATTTTGTTTTGGCCGGACTGCCGGGTACTACAATCGTGGCGGAATGTGATTTTGATTTTGATGCATCCGCGAGCAGTCCCAGCTTTGTGTATCTCGACAATCTGCATTTCGTGGATCAGAGCGTGCCCAGCATGCCCACTGACATGACCTTGAATGGCGTCGCCCTGACCGCGGATGACATGCTGATCATTGCCTTGAGCGGCGTGGTCGGCGTGACGGCCGATGCGCTCACCACGGATCCCAAGCTGGAGGGCGTTAAGTTCGAGTATTGGTCCGAACCCCTGCAGGACTGGGTCACCATTGCCGTGGATTACGCCACAGCGGACGCCAAAACCTCGTTTCAGACGTCCGCCTGGGATCTTTCCGGACTATATGGGGGCAGTGTGCAAATACGCGCCACCAGCCTGCACGTGGGCGGGAACACCAGCACCGCGCTCACCCGGCGCATCAATTTTCTGCAACCCACGCCCACGCCGATCATCCCGAACGTCGTGGATGTGCGCCTGGGCTTGAACAGCCTGAATCCCGACCAGGGCCAGGTGTTGCCGATCGAATTCTATATACCGGACCGGGGCCAGGTCCGGGCCGTGATATACAGCCGCCAGGGACGGAAAATCAAGGAACTGGTGAATGGACAGATCGGGCCGGGCATTGTCCCTATGACCTGGGACGGAAAAGATGGCGCCGGCC
Source organism: candidate division FCPU426 bacterium (assembly GCA_030619365.1). Lineage (GTDB taxonomy): Bacteria > Oederibacteriota > JAAXVQ01 > JAAXVQ01 > JAUVAV01 > JAUXBQ01. Next base: position 6,787 of record JAUXBQ010000070.1, read on the forward strand.
ATACGGCCGGCAGCGGGGTTTACCTGTTGTTTGTCGAAGCACCCGGCAAGAATATCAAGCGTTTGTTCGCGGTTATCCGCTAAGGCCGGGAGCCGGCGAAATATGGGAAAGGGCCCGCAACGGCCTGTTTCCGTGGGAAGAAGCGCATGTATAGGGGAAAAAGCTTGATGGATGTAAAAAAAATCATGCTAACCTGCCTGCTGTGTCTGGTCAGCTTCGGCCGTTCGGCCGGGGCCGAGGTCAGCGGGGATGTTTTGCTCGCGCCGGTTTCCGCGCGCGCGATCGCCCTGGCCGGCGCGTATACCGGTTTGGCTGACGATGTCTACGCCATGCTCCACAACCCGGCCGGGCTCGCGCAAATGGCGCGTTACCAAGTGGCCTTCAATCACGTGGCAGGCTGGTTCGATACCCTGGAATACTTTACCGTAGCCGGCCCTCTGGAAGACGGCCAGGGGACCATTGGGGCCAGCCTCACCTATCGCGGTATGCCGGATATCGATAATGCCGGGGCAGTGGACAGCGCGATCCGCTCCCAGGACATGGTCGGGGTCTTAAGCTACGCCTTGAATCTGCGCGCGTTTTCCCGCTCACTGCAAGCCTGGGACGTGGGGATCAATCTTAAATGGCTGCGTTCCACGCTGGGCGATTATTCACCCAGCGCCCTGGCCGCGGACCTCGGGGTGCTGTGGCGCTCGCCCAAATTACCCGACCTGCAAATCGGCGCGGCCGTGCAGCATCTGGGCACCAAATTGAAATACATTCAGGCAGAGCATGATTTGCCTTTGCGTGTTAAAATTGGCGCGACATACAATATATATAATATAATGAATCAAGAGATCCACAGCCTGTTCGTTTCCGTGGACGGGCAATATGGCCTGTATGAGGAGCATTATTCAGTCGCTGCCGGGGCGGAGTATGGCTGGCGGGAAATCATTTATTTAAGAGTAGGATATCAATACCAGCCCGACTCCCTGGCCAGTGTCGTGTATTCGGGCTTGGGCGTACAACTGCAGGTGGATCAGATTTCGCTCCGCCTGGATTACGCCTTCAAGCCCGTGCTCGCCGCTTCGGATTCCTTCGAGGCCGAGCATGTGATCGGACTGGTCGTCGGATTTTAATAGGTTAACCGTTTCCACGGTATAAATGTAAAGGAGGGGTGGGAGATATGAAATCAAGACTAATGGCGGCATTGGGTCTGTTATTAATCACTTCATCATCTGCCCTGGCCTCAATCAGCCTGCTGGACGATGTTTCGGATATTACCCTGAATAGTTACGGCTTCACCCGCTACGCCGGGGGAATCCAAGGCTCCATTGAGGTGGGGTTCCTGTCCACGACCACCACGCCCCAGGCCCGGGGCAACCTGGACTATACTTTTGAGATGCAATACGACGCCTCTACCAGTGGGGATTTTCTCTGGGCCGGCGAGTATTTGGCTTCCACGGATGGCTTCACCGATCTCGATCTTTCGGCTTATACCTATCTGTCTTTTTGGATCAGGGGGGCCGCCGGAGGAGAAGGATTTAAAGTAGAAGTCAGCGATTCCGTCTGGAATGGCTCGGCTGTTCAGGTTAATAATTATCTGCCCAGCGGAATTACGACCACCTGGCAGAAGGTGGTAATTCCCTTCGACATTTTTGAATATGGCACAACGGTCAACCGCTCGGCTCTGTCCAGGCTCACCTTTATATTCGACAACGCCGATTTTTCCGGCGCCACCAGCGGCACGATATATGTCGATGATTTTACCTTTGGCGCGGCCGTGGCGCCCATATGGATTGATAATTACAATGACGGCGCCAACCCCAATGCCGCCAAAGGCGTCAATGGCGGCTTTGGCAGCAATATCACCACTGCTTATAATAATACGCTGTATACCTCGCCGCCCTATTCATATGAATGCGTTTACGCGGACATCGGCGGGCCGAGCAGCGGCACGTTCGCCCATGTGGTTAAGGATGGCGCCTTGGCGAATGGCATAGACATTTCCCAATGTTCACATCTTGAATTTGATGTTCGGGGCGCCGCCGGAGGAGAGAATCCGTTAGTGCGCCTGCGTTCCGCCGCGATCGACGATTCGCGGCACCTGTCAAATTTTGTGACGGTCCTCAGTTCCGCTTTTACCGCCACTTCCATACCGATTTCCGCCTTTGCTACACTGGTGAATTTGACCGATCTGCGAGAGTGCGATTTTGACATCGCCGGTGACAATCCCAACACGATCTATGTGGATAATCTGCGCTTTACCGATTTAACCCTGCCAACCGCTCCCAGCAACATGACCTTTGCAGGCAGTCCGGTGAGCGACGGTTTTAACATTACCGTGCAGACCGGCACGGTCGTGGTCACGGCGCCGGCCATTAACGCGGATGCCCGGATGGAAGGGGTTAAATTCGAGTATTCGGACGACGGGGGATCGACCTGGAACACCATTGGCGACGATTATTCCACCACCCCGGCCAAAATCAGTTTTAGCGCGGTGTGGGATCTCACTCTCTTAAGCAATGGCCCCTACCGTTTGCGGGCGACCGCCTGGCACGTGGGCGGCACTATCGCCAGTTTGGCCTATAATGTTACCCTGGAATTCGGCACGCCCACGAACACTCCCACTATAACGGCGACGTCCACAATAACGCACACGGCCACGCCGACCCCGACCTATACGGCGACACCCAGCATCACCATGACGCCGACCATCACGCCGACTTCCACGGAGTCGCCCGTGTATTCCCCGACGCCCACATCTACCATCACGTCCACGGCCACGATCAGCCCGACCATGACCATCACGGCTACGGCGAGCGCCACACCGACGTTTACCGGATCGCCTACAGTCACCCGGACCGTAACCCCCATTGTGGGCACGTTCACCTTTACACCCACCATCACCCGGACGCCCTTGCCCACCAACACACTGACCCAGACGCCCGAACCGGCGGGGAACGAGGTGCGCATTGGCCTCAACAGCTTCAATCCGGCCCGCAATCAGGTTCTGCCGCTGGAAATCGACCTGGCCCAGCCGGGCAAATTAAAAGTGGTCATTTACAACCGGTGGGGCGAAAAAATCGCTGAGTTGTATAATCAGGAAGCCGGGTCCGGGACCACGCGGCTGACCTGGGACGGCAAGAATTCGGCTGGAGAAATCGTGGCTAGCGGCGTGTATTTGCTCTTTATCGATAATGCGGACCAGCAAGTAAAACGCAGGATTGCGGTCATTAAATAGCCGGAGGTGGGACAATGAAAAAAATACTGGTTGCGGTATTATGCGTCATGCTGACGGGTGTTTCTCTTTCCTTCGCCGCCACCGGGGGAGAGATGTTCCGGGCGCCGCTCTTGCCCCGGGCGATCGCCCTGGGCGGGGCCTACGCGGGCCTGGCCGCGGATGTCCATAGCCCCCTGTACAATCCGGCTGGGTTGGCCCACGTGAAAACCACTGAACTGGGATTTATCCATCATATCGGGCTCATTGATTCGGTCGAATACCTGGCGCTCGCCCGGCCCATGCAAGCCGGGGGCATCCTGGGTGGTAATATTGTTTACCGCCATATGCCGGATATAGATCATGCCGCGGCCGGTGACGAGCCGGTGGGGGCCAATGATCTGCTGCTGACATTAAGCTACGCGCTGGGATTCAAAACCGATCCCCAGGCCCAGGCCGACCTGACCGCGGGCCTGAATTTAAAGTGGGGGAGTTCGAATTTGGGCCAGTACACCGCGACGGTGCTGGCCTTGGACGCGGGTGTGGGATGGCGGCCCCACGGCTGGCAGGGCGTAAAACTGGGCCTGGCGGTCCAGAATGTCGGCACGCCGGTCAAGTATGCCGAAGAGGAGGATCCGCTGCCCCTGAACGTGAAGCTCGGCGCGGCTTATCGCGTGATTGAAAGCCGGGCGCATCAAGTGGACGTCGCTCTGGATCTAAATGTCCCGGCTGAAACCGATAAATTTTTTGCCGGCCTGGGCGCGGAATACGTATTAAATCAATTGCTCGCCCTGCGTGTCGGCTATCAATATCAGCAGGATTCCCTGGCCAGCGTGGTCACGTGCGGTCTGGGGATTCGCTACGCGCTTGACCGCACTGTCCTGCAATTGGATTACGCCTTTAAACCGGTGATCTTGTCCGAACAGACCTTCGATTCCGAGCACTTTATTTCCTTGACCATCGGGTTTTGATACGTTAATTCAACTTTGGCAAAAATCGGTTTTGCTTTATTTGAAGCACCACAGTGCTGGAACGACAAGGCTGGTGGTTTGTTTTTGCCAAGTCTTGCGCCCTGGTTGGGCTTTTGCTGAAATGACAACGCTTTTCTTCACCATCCTCTTGGGAAAAACAGACCACCAGCCTTGTCGTATATTGCATACTGGTATTTAAAGTGTTACACTCCTCCGGCCGCGCCCACCGCGGCTGTCATACGCAGGTTCCGGGCTCCCGGAACGACTCCTGGAAAATGGTTGGTTTGAAAGGCGAATTCAAGTAATAGCCTTGATTTCCCCCGTTTTTTAAACTTGTTTTTTTATATCAATTAATATAGAATCTTACGATTTCCAAACTTTGGTCATGTAAATAAGACCGGTCTGCCCGGCAAATGCTCAGGCTGGGACGGCCCGGCCGGTTCGGAAAAAGGCGCATCCCCGGCCAAACACTGTGCGA
>JAUXBQ010000320.1 GCA_030619365.1 candidate division FCPU426 bacterium
ATCATGGCCTGGGCCGCCCGGCCCACGGCGTTCATGGCAAAGGAACTGAAGAGAAACGGCAACATGCCGCCAATGAACAGGCCGGCCATAACTACTGGATCGGCAATATCGATTTTGTCGAGCTTGACCTGGGTGCGGAAGGCCGAGAAAAGCGCCAAGGCGGTCAGGGCGGCGGAGCCGATAGCAAAGCCCTTGCCAATGGCCGCCGTGGTGTTGCCCACCGCGTCCAGCTTGTCCGTGCGCTGCCTTACTTCCTTGGGCAATCCGCTCATTTCGGCAATACCGCCGGCATTGTCCGCGATCGGGCCGTACGCGTCCACGGCCAGCTGAATGCCGGTGGTGGAGAGCATGCCCAAGGCGCCGATGGCAATGCCGTACAGACCGGCGAACTGGTACGCTACCACGATGGCCAGGGCGATGACAATGAGCGGAATGGCAGTGGAGCTCATGCCCACGGCCAGGCCCTTGATGATGTTCGTGGCGCTGCCGGTCAGGGAAGCCTCGGCAATGCTCCGCACGGGCTTGCGGTTTTCAGCGGTATAGTACTCGGTCACGCCGGCGATCAGGAGCCCGGCGACCAGGCCCACGACCGTGGCCAGCGCGATTCCCCACCAGTAATACGTAACGCCGTTGTGCTGAAAATGGTCGGGCAGCATGAACTTGATAATCAGGATCGTGAGCACGGCCATGAGTCCGGCGGTCAGAAAAGTTCCGGTGTTCAGCGCGGACTGGGGATTACCGCCCTCTTTGGTCCGGACGAAAAACGTGCCCACGATGGAAAGCACGATCCCAGCCGCCGCGATGACAAAGGGCAGAAGGATGGCGTTCAATTTCATTTCTGCGCCGCCGGGCGTGGCGGCAATGGCCGGGATCCAGATCGCGCCCAGTACCATGGCGCCAATGATCGAGCCCACGAAGGATTCGAACAAGTCCGCGCCCATGCCGGCTACATCGCCCACGTTGTCGCCCACGTTGTCCGCGATGGTGGCCGGGTTACGAGGGTCGTCCTCGGGGATGCCGGCCTCGACTTTGCCCACCAGGTCCGCGCCCACGTCCGCGGCCTTGGTATAGATGCCGCCGCCCACGCGCGCAAAGAGCGCGATGGAACTGGCGCCCAGAGAAAAACCCGCCAGGGTATTAATAACAATGGCGGTCTCATTGCCCTGGAAGTTCCAGAGATTGGTATACAGGAGCAGCAGGAGCCCCAGGCCCAGGGTGGCCAGGCCTACCACGCTCATGCCCATCACAGCCCCGCCGCTGAAAGCGATGTTCAACGCCGCGTTCAGGCTCTTGCGGGCCGCGGCCGTGGTCCGGATGTTCGCGGCCGTGGCCACGCGCATGCCGAAGAATCCCGCTAAACCGGAGCACACCGCGCCCACGACGAAGGAAAGCCCCACCATCCAACTCGACTCCGGCATGGCGCCGTTGGCCAGGGCCAGGAGTACGGCCACGACCAGGACGAAAATCGCGAGCACTTTATATTCCCGGCCGAGAAACGCCATGGCGCCCTCGCGGATATGCCCGCCGATTTCCTGCATCTTGGCCGTGCCGGGGTCTGCCGCGTTGACCTGCCGCGCCTTGAGATAGGCGTAGCCGAGCGCGAGGACGCCCGCAGACGGGATTAACCACAACATCATTTCAATACTCATGGATTCCACCTCTTCGGTTTAATGGGACGTTGGCGCCCGCCGGCTTCCAGCGATCTAACGTGATTTTCCTGTTTACAGCGGAAATATGGACAGGCAGGAAAGAAGTCAGCGCGAAAGTGCCACGAACACAAATTCGCACAGTATCATAACAAAGCTACGCGGGTCGAGTCAATGATAAAAATATGTTCGCGTTTTTCGTAGGGTCGATTCATGTATCGCCCCTACGGGTTTTACCGCGCACCCGCGGATTGTTTAATTATCATATCCGGATGGTTTTCAGCTTATTCCTTTTTTACGAGAGTTCATCATTCACAGCATAAAGCCATATGTTATTTGCGGCATGGTAATATATCGTTTGGATACCAACTGCGCTGATACCAATTTCAATTCGGCGGCCAGTCCGTTTAGCTTGGTTCTGTCTCCGGGATTGGGATGGCTTTTTACCTCATACCCCGATCGCTTGTCCAA
>JAUXBQ010000223.1 GCA_030619365.1 candidate division FCPU426 bacterium
ATTCGGACTTGGGCGAGGTTTCCGGCTTCTGGATTTTAGACGCATCCGCCGGCATCTGGCCCGCCTGCGTGTTGGGGTCCATAGACGTGGTTTCCGGAACCTCGGCGGTCTCCGGGATTTCCGTTTTCGGCGGCTGGGGCGATTCCACTTTGGCCGCTGGCCCCTGGGGCGCTGCCTGGTCCGTGTTCAGGGGTGATAAATTCTGTTCACCGAGATTGTTGATCATATCGCCCACCGTGGTTGGGCCCTGGAAAGCACTGAGAGCGGGCTGGTTGCCGATCAGAGAGGCGCCAACTACACCGCCCGAACCGGAACCCTGCCCATACGCGCCGAAACCCACGCCCGCACCTTGTACGCCCCCCCCTGATCCGCCTCCTGTGGGCTGGGGCTGGGTCTGGGGCAAAGGCGGGCTCTGGGATTCATTGTTGATTTTATTATTATCTGCTTTCTGTCCACTTATATTTTGTTCAAATTGTAATGTGTCAAATGCGTAGACCGTGACTCCGGTATCTTTATTCGTAATCGGAGCCGGGCTGAATTGAGCCACGAACTTGCCCACGGTCTGGGCAAAGCGCCCGGTCTGGACCGATGAATACCCCTGGTCTTGTAAAAGCGGGGCAACATACACACTGTACATGCTGGACAAGCCGGCTCCAATCGTGGGCATAATGACCAAAGCCGCGACCTTGGCCAAATCGTTGAGCGCGGGATCGGTCGCCATATTCCCAACGCCGACCGCGAAGGCGCTTACAAAACTGCCGACAACCTGGGAAAAGCCCTCATCATAACCCTGGCTTTCCATATAAGACGCAACCGCGACTTCCGTCAGAACCAGATACATGCTCATGGCGAAAGGGGTGGTAAGCATCTGGAGGGAAAGGCCATCTTGTAAGCCCAGCGTATTCTTCAGCCCCTCTATAAGGGCCTCCCCCAAACCGACATCGGGGTTCATTAAAAATTCCGCTATGCCGCCCGCAACCAGGCTAGCCATCACAGCTACAAAGGCCGTGAGAATCGGGCTGGCCTCGGGGACCAGCAGCATAAACACGTTAACGATCACAGCGGTAAGCACGGCCTTGGTAATGGCTGTTTTCACCATTTGCATGGTCAGGGACTTTACTATTTCGGCGACTGCTCCCTTGGTAACTGCCTTGCCCGCTGCCTTAAGAGTCTCGACGGCTATTTTGACAGCGTTTTTCGCCGCGTTGTTCAAACCCGCAGCCCAGCCGCCCACAGCGGCGGTGATAATGGAGAGCGCTATGGACAGGGACGGCGGCAGGGGCACGAACGCCATTATGGCCTCTAGAACGAACATGATTATCATCATAATCCCTGGGGTGCCGCCGCCGAGCGTGAAAAAAGTCACTACCACCATTACCACAAACATCAGGACTTTGCCGATGGGCGAGGCCATGAACTTGGCGCTGCCGCCGCCGCCGCTCCCTCCTTTATCGGGCGGGTCCGGGTGTTCGTACATGTTCTTGTATTCGTCAGCCAGGGCCTGCCAGGAATCCGCGTCCGCCGGGAGCTCGCCGGCCCAGGGCGAGACATTCGTACTGACATTAAAATTCTGCTGCGGCGGAACCGCGTTCGCTCTCAGCGCGCGCCTCACATCCTTGATGACGGAGACAATGCTCTGCGGCCCGGTGGACAGGCTGCTGCCGGTGGTCCCGGACGCGGGCGTGCCGCCCATGACGCTGGCGCCCTGCATGTTCATATCCAGGCTCTGGGGCATGGACCTGGACGCCACGCCCAGGGTGGCCGGCACCTGGCTGGAGGGCGGCACGATCTGGGACTGCAACAGACCGGCGCTGGTGGTCAGCGTGCCGTTGCTGGGCTGGGTGCTGGTGATTGTATTCATGCCCTGACTAACATAAGCTGGAAGGTTTTTCACCACATTGCTGACCGAGTAATTCATGGACGTGTACCCAGCCGTGGCGTTCAAGGGGCTGGCCGAAGCCAGCAAGACTTTGTTGCCGGCAAGCGTGTTATCCGTGGTCAGCTCGGGCTGCACCAGCAGGCTGGCGGCCGTCACCTCGTTTTCCGGCCTGGGAGTGTAATTATTTCCGGGCTGGACGTCCGCGTGCAGCGTGGTGTTCGGTCCAACCATGGAAATCCCAAGCGGATCGTTTTGGATGGAATCAGTGTTCTGGGTCAGGGTGGCGGCATCCTCGGTATCCGTGGCATCGAGGGTGGGTAGGTCGGTAACGGATTCCAGGTCCTCTGTCGTGGCCAGCGCGGGCGAGAGATTGTCTTCTTCGTCCGTGGTCCCAACGTCCAGGATACCCTCGTTGTTGGCGTCTTCGATCAGAGCAGTGACGTCCGCCTGCGTCGTGTCTGGTAAAATAGCGTCCGCGCCTTCGGACAGATCACTATCAGCCACCTCCGGCATATTTAAATCGTTTTCCAGAATGGAGACATCGGCCTCCACGTCCGTATTCACCTCGGGATCCCCGGCCGGAACACCCAGCAGGGCCAAAATTTGGCCGGTCAGATCGCCTTCGCCTTCCGCGCTTTCTTTTTCCCTGCCGGTCCCCTCTTCTGCTTTCTGGCTTTCCGTCTCCGGCTCAGTGCCTGGCTCCGCGGTGTCGTCTTCCAGCAACACGAGTTCGGTATCCGGCAGGGTCGCCGTATCCGCTACTAGGGTTTCGGTCTGGTCGGTCTGATCCACTGTCTGGTCCGTCACCAAAGTGGTGTCATTCGCCGGTACGTTAGCGTCCGGCACCAAAGTCATATCGGCCGTGGCGTCGTCCGTTGTCTGATTCTGCGGCTGCAGCGTGTCGTCCGGCTGGTTGTTCTCCATGCCCAAGAGGGCCATGAATTGCTGGGTCAGGTTCCCTATAAAGGACTGATCGGTCTCTTGATCGGTCTGCTCGGTCTGGACCACGGATTGATCATCCGGCTGATCCGTTTCCGGGACAATAACTTGGTCAATCATCTGAGCCTGGTCATCCGGCTGAATGGTTTGCTCCGTGGTCTGGTCGCCGGTGGTGCTCGCATCCGGCAACAGCGTCATCCGGGTATCCGGCTGGTTGGTATCCACCGCGGTCTGCACCGTGGTGTCCGTGGCCGGCGCAATCACGGTTTCCACGGTTTCCGGAATGTCGCTTTCCTGGGGAATGGTCTCAGCCGGGCCTGGCAGGCGCACGCTGGCGCTGGTATCCTCCACGTCCTGGCGGCCGTACCCGGCAATGTCCAGGTCCAGGCTCATGCCCAGGGGGCCGGTCTGCATGGTGACCACGTCCGCCGCGACGTCGGGAGCCAGTGTGGACGCGACCGGAACTGTTTTGTTCTCCGCGGCGCCCGCGGCTTCACCCGCGTCGGGCATGGTCGTTTCCTTGCCCGCGAGCATGTTGACGATCATGTCGACACTCATGCCGCTGCTAGCTCTCTCGGACAGGGTTTGGAGAGAAATGGTATCCAGCAGGTCGCCGTACTCTGATTTCAACACGTTCAGAGCGGTGTCTGAGATATTCGCGGATATCGCCTCGTGCATGGTTTCAGCGGAACTCACGTCCACGAACGCCTCGGGGCCGGCGTTCTCCAGCGGATTGGTTCCGTTCATGAGCGCATCCCGCTTGACTTCCAGCTCGCTGCTGGAATACTGTTTGTAATCGTTGTAAGCGTAGGCGATTATCGCGTCCAGGCCGGTCATGGTGTACATAAACGTCATGGCCACCAGGAAGGATACCACCCGCCGGTAATGGGCTTTGGCGAAGCGCAGCAGGCGCCTCTGTAATTTTTTAGCCATTGGTTTACTGATCTGCATGACAGTCATAGCAATCACCCCGTCCGACCAAGCCGACACGCGGCTTGATGAAAATACACCACCGTCTTCGGTAACGCTGGTGTGGTATCTTTAGGCACTAACCGCAGGCCGTGCCCGGTTTTCTTTTCAGTGCTCCGCTCCTTGTGATCAATCACCTTTTCAGACCTCGCAGAACCCGAGAAATCAAAAACAAGTTTTTTCCTTGCCAATGCATACTTATTCACTTTTTTTTGCACTTCACATAAAAATTGACCCAAGCAGAATTAATAATATTAATAATTTAATATATTATTATGCTCCTGCTTTATATTAAGTATATCATCCCAAAATGCCGGAGTCAAAATTGCGGGC
>JAUXBQ010000265.1 GCA_030619365.1 candidate division FCPU426 bacterium
CCAAAATTACGCCCTCTATCCCCACATGTCGGTTTATGACAACATGTCTTTTGGCCTGCGCTTGCGCGGAATCAAAAAAGACGAAATAAAAAAACGCGTGGAAGAGGCCGCTAAAATCCTAATGATGTCGGACTATCTCCGGCGGTTTCCCAAAACCTTATCCGGCGGTCAGCGCCAGCGCGTTGCCGTGGGCCGGGCCATTGTGCGCAAACCGAAAGTGTTTCTCTTTGATGAACCGCTGTCCAATTTGGACGCGGAAATGCGCGAGAGCATGCGCGCCGAACTCCGGCAATTGCACCATCTCCTCGACGTCACCATGATCTACGTAACCCACGACCAGGTTGAGGCCATGACCATGGCCGACCGGATCGCGGTCATGCGGGAGGGCGAAGTTCACCAATTCGCCGAACCCCTCGAGCTTTACAATCAACCACACAACAAATTTGTGGCCGGCTTCATCGGCAATCAACGCATGAACTTCATCGCCGGCAGTATAAAAAAGAAAGGCCGGTCGGTATTTTTCTTTAATGACAATCTTGAACTAAAGGTCCACACCCCGCATGAGAAAAAACTCGGCAAGTACGCTGGCGCCGCGGTGACCATGGGTATCCGTCCGGAGAATATCTATGACAAAATTTACGCCAAAAACGCCACAGCCGGAAACACACTCAAATCAACCATCAAGGTCATGCTGCCTACCGGAGATTATGCGATTTTGCATCTTCTCGTGGGTAATCAAAAAATCACCACCAAGGTGAGCGCTTACGAGCGGCTGGCGGACAACAAGAAGATCGATATTGTTTTGGACATGAGCACAGCCCTGTATTTTGAGGAAGAAGCGGAAAATGTTGATGAATATGAAAACAAAACCGGCCTCGGCAAGCGCATCTGCTGACTAACAAGCGCGGGGATGGGTTAAGCTAATAAGCTAAAACCGTCCACGTTACTCTTTCACAATTTCTCCTTTTTCCTTATAACTCTGTACCCTACGTGGTGCAGGGTATTTTCCTTGCCTATCAAAAGCGGGAGGAATAGTATATGTAGTAAATTCTGGATTTTTGGCCTGTTCGCAGTCCATTTACACGGGAGGAAAAGGCCGTGAAAAAAACATATCAAATGCTCGCATTGCTTTTGTGTGTTGGTCTGTTAGGAATTAGCGCAGGCTGCGGACCCAGTGCACAGAAGGGCAGCGCCTCACAGGCGGGTTTTCAGGAAAAGATAAGGCTCTTTGAGGCCGATATGCGGGCGCAAGCCCAGGACCTGGAGACGCGCCTGGAAATGCTCCAGGGAAGAGGTTTACAACTGTCTGATCACGCCAAGGATAAATGGCTTGAGGGCAGTGAGGTGTTTGGGGAAAAACAAGAGGCGTTCCGGACCAGATTAAATGCCGCCAGGTCCCAGTCGCGGGAGAACTGGATTGCGTACCGCGAGGATCTAAACCGGCGGTGGGGGGAAGTAGAGGCGGCGTTTCAAGAGCTTAAAAAAGCGGCGGGGAAGAGGGAGTGAGGAGAAATTGATGCTTATCCAAGTCCTCGATTACCAAGAAGTGGTCGCAATTTACGACCAGTTGCATAAATATTTTCCGCAATGATCCCGCCAAAATTCTGTCTATTCTTTTAAAAGCATCTCACGCAAAGCCGCAAAGCTGCTAAGCAAGGCAATTAATTAGACGGAAGTTTATTGACTATGCGACGAATGCCAGTTTTTATGAATAGTTCGCCAAAATTGATAAGCATGCCCAACTTGCAATGAGTGAGTTTTAGGTAAGTTAACAGTTGCTTATAGTGGACGGGCTTGCTTTTTTCTACGGATTTCAATTCGATGATTACTTTATTATTCACAATGATATCCGCCCGGAAACCCTGATCAAATTCCAATCCATCATATTTGATTGGGATTGCCTTTTGACATTCTACTTCCAGACTACATTTTTCCAATTCTTTCGCCAAAATCATTTCATATACACTCTCAAGTAGTCCGGGTCCCAATTTTGTATGAATTTTAAAGGCTTGATCGACAATAATTTCTGATATTTCATTTTCGTCCATTATGTTCACCTCAAAAGAATAGCCTCATGCTAAGACGCAAATAGTAAATTAAGCTTTTTCCTCTGCTTTCCTTCGCGACTTTGCGGCTTTGCGTGATAAATATCATCCAGGCCTAATCTCTTTCAAAGATAAGCCTCTCGCTAAGGCGCCAAGACGCCAAGAAAGGCTTAATACTTTATGTTTTTCTCTATGCTTTCCTTTGCGGCTTAGCGGCTTTGCGTGAGGCAGCTTTTATTCTTTTCTATTTTCGATTTTCAATTCTCGATATTCTCCCGCGCAGCGGGTGTGCGTTTCTGTGGTGAGGCTTTTTCTTTCTTTGCGGCTTAGCGGCTTTGCGTGAGACGCCTTTATCCTTTTTCCGTTTTCTGTTTTCCAGCGATTAGGCAATTAATCTAATGTTTCCCCTCCTCCCAGCGTCTAATTTGTGGACTTGCTAGCCCTGCACCCTGCGTGGTGCGAGGGTTATTTTTCAGGCGGGTGGAACCCAATCTTGCCGGGTTTGCGTTTAAGGGTAACCGGTAGATTTAGGATAAACCGAACTTTATCAGCCAAGTTTAAGATTTCTTTTCCTTGCCGTAAAAGCTGGATATCATGTCTAGTAAGCCGTCGGTGAATTTCTTGTTCTGAAGCCATCATCTTTTTGAGCTTCACAAAAGTCCTCATAATCTGGATGTTTACTTGGATGGCGATCTCACTGTTTAAAACACTGGATAGCATAGCCACACCGTTTTCTGAAAAAGCGAAGGCATTTGAAGTGGCGTGTTTCAATGTTCTGAACCGGTCGCATTTTGCGACCAGTTCCCTTTGTTCCTGAGGATTTAACTGGAACATAAAATCAACGGGGAAACGAGATTTATTCCTCTTTACTTGCTCATTTAAGCGTTTGGTGGAAAGGTTGTACAATTCAGCTAAATCCCGGTCCAGCATCACTTTTTTCCCGCGGATCAAGAATATTTTGTTTTGAATCAGTTCTTCCGGCAGAATGGAGCTTTTAAGCTTTTTCGGCATGGTTTTCCTCCTCGTTAGTCCTAGATGGATTAGACAGGGGAGGGGAAATTTTCTTTTAAAAATTGTTGTCATTCCCGCGAAAGCGGGAATCCAGAAAATGGACAAATATTTACCTTGCCATAGGTTATTGGGATGTTACAATAATAAGACACAACGAAAGGATATGATTGATAAAGTCGATGAAAAAAGACAAAATTCTTTTAGATCATGGAGGGGGAGGGAAAATATCGCATA
>JAUXBQ010000163.1 GCA_030619365.1 candidate division FCPU426 bacterium
ACCGTGCTGGGGTCTTGGGTATTGACCAGCAGGTTCGGAATGGCTTTTTCCATTGGGGAAGATATTACAATAAATAATTTAAAAAGGCTTTTTCTCACAACCGGTCTACGAAGAAGTCTTTGACCGCAGTACTCAAGCGCGGAGCGCCCCGTGTTCCCAGGCGGGCGGCAGCGCCGCGATGGTCCCATCGGGTTGCACAAGCGATAATCCTTGCCGGGCGGGCAGCACTTCTCCCACGATTGTGCAGGGAGTGCCAATGCGTGCCTTGACCCGGCGGCTCAGCGCTTCGGCGTGGCGGGGAGAGACAGCCAGAAGCAATTCATAATCCTCTCCCCCGGAGAGGGCCCAAGTCATGGGATCCTGGCGCAGGGCTTTAGCCGCCAAACGCGTGGCCATTCCCAGCGGCAACTGACCGGCATACAGCCGAATGCCCACGCGGCTGGCGCGGGCCAGGTGCCGGACGTCGCCGGCCAGGCCGTCGGAAATATCCAGCATGGCGTGTACCTGTCCTGAGCGGGCGAAAATTCTCCCCTCGCGTATGCGCGGCTTTGGCTCCAGCCAGTCCCGGGTGACGCCGCGCAACCGGGCCGGTAGTTTCCGTTTGGTCCTCAAATATGCCAGGCCGGCGGCCGCCCCGCCGAGGTGACCAGTGACCATTAGCACGTCTCCCGTCCGGGCGCCTTGCCGGCTGAGGAGCTCTTGGCGCGGGACCGTTCCCTGCACGGTAATGGCCAGCAGCAAAGGCCCGGGAGAGGAAACTGTGTCGCCGCCGGTCAGTCGGGCGCCATGGCTCGCCAGGGATTTTACCAGGCCGGCCATGAGCTGACGCAGGGTTTTGGCCCGCATGCGCGCGGGCGCGGCCAGGACGACGTGCGCCCGGGCCGGGGTGCCGCCCATGGCCGCAATGTCGGAAAGCGCCGCGGCTGCGGCTTTCCTCCCCAACTGGCCGGGATCGCACCATTGCCAGGACCAATGTACGTTTTCCACCAGGGCGTCGCAAGTGACGATTTCAAGTTGTGTTTTTTGCGCAGGCGTGTAGGCGGAGGCGTCATCGCCAATTCCCAGCCGATCCTTTGACCGGGTTCCGGCGAGCCGCCGGATATCCGCGATCAGCTGAAACTCCCGCCAAGCCGGCCGGCTGGCGCGTCCCCAACTGGAGGCTGGCTTTATTCTCCCCACAAACTGATTCCCTCGGGCTGGGTATTGGTATCCAACCGTTTTAAGTATTTTTTGGCGTCATCAATCATGGTGGCGGGATAATTGTCCAGGATGTTCTGAAACGCCCGGCGCGCCGCGTCCTGGTTTCCGACCTTGGCGTAGCATTGGCCGATGTGCAACAAGGCCTCGGCCGCGAGAAATCCGCCGCGGTAATCCGTCTCCAGGCTCCGATAAACCGAGATGGCCTCGGCATATTGCTTCTGGCTCTCATGGACCTTGCCGATGCCCAGGCGCGCTTCGGCATCCCAGTCCGTCTGAGGGAAATCGGCCTGGACCGACCGGAAACTCTGCAGGGCGGCCTCATGCTCTCCGGAGGCTTGCTGGCTTTCCGCGATCTGAAGTCCGGTCCAGGCGGACATGACCGTCCCGGGTTCCGACGCCTGTAATTCCCGGTAGATCGAGATTGCCACCGGCCAGTCCTGCTTTTCCCGGTGCAGGTCGGCCAGGGCAATCTGGGCCTGGCGAATGGTTTCCTGGTCCTCGGAAAGATTCAGCACTTTCTGATACTGGCGAATGGCTGCCGGAAAGCGCTTGGCCAGGGTCAGGCGCTGCGCGGTGTTGAAATAGCGCTGAATGAGTTTCTCCGGATTCCCCCAGCCCGTGAAATACCCGTAACCCTGGATCAAGGCGACCACAACCACCACGCTGCCCAGCAGCAGGAGCCAAAAACGGCGGGAAGCTTGCAAGGTTACGGGCGGGACGGTCTCGGCAGGCCGGGATTCAGAGGCCTGGATTTTTGACTCCAGGGCCGAACGCACGGTCTTGGCCGACGACTCAGCTGGCTCTGGAACCGACCGGGTAGCGGCAGGCTTACGGCCGCCAGATTTTCCGACTGGTAAAGTTTTACGCGGAGCCGGTTTCCGTCCGGCCCCGGTTTTTTTACTGTTTTTTTTGGTAGCCACTTTCATTCTCCTCCTTGATTTTTAAACAAATGCTATTGAAGTTCAAAGTTCAAAGTTTAAAGTTCAATGTTCAAAGTTAAAAATTAAAGTTCAACCCATAAACGCTAAGATTAAAGCTCAATGCGCGATAATCCAGGCTTCGCCCCACAGCGGTTCGCCGGCCGCGGTTTGCCCCTCAACCACCGCCCGGTAGCGGCCCGGCTGCCACACCGCGTCAATGGGGATCTGGGTCAAAAAAGTCCACGTCAGGCCTTGGTCCTGGGATCGCAAAGCAACCACCGGCGAGCCAAGCATATCCAGGCGGCCCCGCATTTCAACGGCCGGAAGCGGCGACTTGGCCGTAAGGCGGACCACGGTCCCGGGATAAATGTCCGGGGGCGAAACCTCAAGCACCACGTTCGCCGCTTTACCGGACAAGCCCGCGCATCCGGTCCCCAGGCCAATCCCGGCCAGCACGATCAATAGCCACAGCGTTTTCTTCATGCCAGGTACTCCAGGGCCGTCATCACCATGACCGCCGTGCCGGCCACGAGCCCGCGCTCGTCAAAGTCAAACTGAGGGTGATGCCAGGGATGACGATGCCGGTCCTGGCGCGTCCCCGCGCCCACCCAGAAAAAGCAGGCTGGTATTGCATCCGCGAAATACGTAAAATCCTCGCCGCTCATTACCGGCCGGGGCAGGTCCCGAACCTGCCGGGAACCCAACAGGCTTTGGGCCACGCGGCGAACCCGCCCGGTCATCTGATGATGATTGACCAGGGGCGGATGGCCGGCTTCCAATTCGAATCGGCAGCGCGCCCGGTGGGCACGGCAAATACCTTCGGCCAGGCGCTTGGCCCGCTTGGGCAAATCCCGCCGTTGCCGCGCGTTCAGAGTGCGCAGGGTGCCACGCAGCTTGACCTCTTTCGCGATGATATTGTAGGCCTGGCCGCCATTCACCTGGCCCAGGGTGAGCACCGCGGGTTCCAGGGGATCGTTCTCCCGGGAAATCACGTGCTGCAGTCCGCTAATCACCGCTCCGGCCACCGCGATGGCGTCCACGCTTTTATGCGGCAGGGCGCCGTGCCCGCCCTTGCCAATCACGGTCAGGTTGAACGCGTCCGCGGCGGCCATGGTCACACCTGTCCGGGTGCCAATAGTCCCGACTGGCAGGCTGGTATCCACGTGTCCGGCTATGATCGCGTCCACGCGGGGCGCTTGCAAAACGCCGGCCCGGATCATGGCTTTGGCCCCGCCGGGCGGCACTTCCTCGCAGGGCTGAAAGATCAATTTAACGTTGCCGGCCAGGCGGCGCTGTTGCCTCGCCAACATCCGGGCCGCCCCCAGGACCATGGCAATGTGGCCGTCGTGTCCGCAGGCATGCATAACTCCCGGTACGCGCGAAGCATAGGACGCACGGCTTTGCTCCTGAACAGGCAGCGCGTCCATGTCCGCCCGCATGGCCAGGGTAGGGCCTTTTTTACTTCCGCGCAGCAAACCGACCACGCCGGTCCCCGCCACGCCGGTGGTCACACGCCACCCGGCAGCGCGCAGGGACCGCGCCACCAGGGCGGCCGTGCGCCTTTCCTGCCATCCCAGTTCAGGCTGTTGGTGGATCCGGCGGCGCCAGCGGCGCAGCGCGGGCAACAGGGCCTGCGCTTCTCTCAGCACACGCGCCGAATCAGCAGGCACGTTCATTCCTCCTGCGCAATGGCGCGCACCACGTCCGCTTTACCCACAATGCCCACCAGACGGCCCTGGTCCATCACCGGCAGCAAGTGGCGTTTCTTTTCATGCATGATCGTGGCGATCTCCTGCAGGTCCGTCTCCGGGGTAATAGTCAGGATGTCCTGGCTCATGATGTCCGCGACCTTCCCGCCGATGATTTTCTGCAACTCATGTTCGTATTTGTGCGGATTCTCCAAATAAATAATGGAATCAAAGATCGTCATCACCGTGGGCAAATGGACTCTGGCGTCCCGGAAGATCAGGTCGCCTTCCGTGACAATGCCCACGATCTGGCCGGCGTCATCCAGCACCGGCGCGCCGGAAATCTGATGCTTGAGCAAAAACTGGGCGACCTCTTTGACCGTGTGTTGGGGAGTGACGGATAAAATCTCCGCGGTCATGATGTCCTTGGCTTGGAATTTTTTCATATTGCCTCCAGCAATGACGTCCGGTCGGAAACCCGGCGCTATGATTTTTTAGTGATACCGCGCAACCAGCCGTAGGCGCGCGGCAGGGCCCGGCTGATGTCGCCAGCCTGGACGCCCAGGCCCCAGGGATCCGGACTCGCCAGACTGCCGGCCACGCCGAGAGCGTACGCGCCCACCGCGGCGGCGTCGAAGGGTTCCAGGGCCTGCGCGGACAGCGCGGCGATTAACCCGGCGAGTACGTCTCCGCTACCGGCCGAGGCCAGCGCCTGGGTTCCGGCGCCGATCACCCGCAGCGCCTGACCCGGGGCCTGGACCGCGGTATGCCGGCCCTTGAGCACAACCGTGCCTCCGGATCGCCGCGATAATTCCCGCGTTGCGGCCCAGCGATCCTCCTGAATTTTTTCCGTTGGCTGCCGCAATAACCGGCCGGCTTCACCTTCGTGCGGGGTCAGAATGATCCCGGGTATTCGCGCCGGGCGCGAGGACCCGGGTTCCAGGACCAGGCCCGGCAACGCGTCGGCGTCCACGACCACCGCGCGCGGCCCTTCCAGGCGCTGCAGAAATTCCCGCACTAGTTTTAACGTGCTTTCCGCTAACCCCAGTCCGGGGCCGATGACCACCGCGTCCTGCTCTTTGGCCAATTCCAGCAGCAACGCCAGGGCCGCGGCGCCCAGGGCGCCCGTGGGTCCGGCCGGCAGGGGCGAGCACAAGGCTTCACGCGTCTGGCAACGTACCACGGTATCCAGTTGTTTCGGATAAGCCAGACGTACAAAACCCGCGCCGCCGTGCCTGGCTCCGGATCCGGCCAGCAGTAAGGCGCCGTGATACTGCGCCGGGCCGCCGATGACCAGAACTTTCCCGGCTGACCGCTTGTGCGCGTCCACCGGGCGCCGGGGAAGACACAGGGCCGCGTCCCGGTCGTCGAAGTAGTGAACTTCCTCTTTATCCGCCGAGAGCAGCGCGCGGGGAAACCCGATGGTCTTCACGAAGAGCTGCCCCACCCGGTCGGCGGCCCGGGGATGTAAAAGACCGATTTTCGGTAAGCCAAAGGTCAGAGTACAATCCGCCCGCACGGTCGGTTCCAGGGCCTGGCCGGTGTTGGCATCCAGGCCCGAAGGCACGTCCGCGGCCAGCACCGTGGTTTTCAGGCGATTGAGCGCCTGGATGGCCTCGGCCTGGGGCGGGCGGGGCGGCCCCTGCAGGCCGATTCCCAGCAAAGCGTCAATGACGAGGTCTGCCTGTTCCAAGCGCCGGGTTGCCGTGTCCCCGTCTTCCCAAGGGATGATCGGGACGCCCTGGGCTGTCAGGCGCTCCATATTTTCCCGGGTTTCGGTCGCCAGGCGGGAGCCAGCTAGAAGCACTACTTCCACGCGCAGTCCGGCCTGGGCCAGATGACGCGCACTCACTAATCCGTCTCCGCCGTTTTTCCCGCCCCCGGCCAGGATCAGGATCAGGGGATCCTGCTCCTGGGAGACCCATTTTTGGGTCAGGGCGGCCAGTTCGCGGCCAGCCTGCTCCATCAGGGCCAAACCGGTCACGTTGAAAGCCGAAACGGCTTCCTGATCAATCGCTGCCATGGTCTGGGCGTCAACAATCTTCAGCACAGAGCCTCCCCAGTCTTGCAGGATCCAGGAAAATCCGGAATCATCCAGCGAATACATCGAATAACGGCAGATTATAGCACGGCGCGGAAAACGCGAATAGTTAAAAAGGTGTAAATGAATCTCCCCGGGCTAAAGCCCTGGGTTTCCCTCTCCGGGGGATGTGCCACAATAGAAAAATAAGTAATATTTTGTCATACCCGCGAAAGCGGGTATCCAGAAAA
>JAUXBQ010000204.1 GCA_030619365.1 candidate division FCPU426 bacterium
CAGTAACGCGGGCCGAGTAATCCTGGTAGACCTCAAACCATAAATACGCCAAGCTTCCTCCCACGACCACGCCGATCAGGAAAGGCACGGCCAAGCTCAGGATGCGGGGCCACCGTGTTTTCGCTTTCGGGATTTCATTCTTGGGAGATTTTTCCTTCGCATTGGTCTCTGCGGCCTGGCCGGCGCTTATCCTCATTTCCCGCTGGTCGCTGGCCGGGGCCGGAGGACGCGGAGGTCCGGCCGGCGCGCTCGGTGCAACGCTGGGCGGGGCTGGCGCCGGAGGGGTCAAGGGCAGTTGCGGTTGCAAAGGCTTTACCGCCGGTTCTCCGGACATGAACTTGGGTTTTTCGGGCGAACCAGCCGGCGCGTTGCCGGGTGAAAGCGGAGCATCCGGGGGTTTGGGTCCGGGTGTGGCAACATTGGGCAATGGCGTGACAGGGGTTCGCGGCAAGGGTTGCGGTTGGCCTTTAGCTGGCGGGACAGGCTCCTGGGTCGCCGGGGCCAAGGGTTGAGCCTCGGGCGGATGGACCGTCGGTTTGGGCTGCGCGGGCGGATTGCCCGGCTTGGCCGCGGGCTTGATTATCCCGGGCCCTGGCTCGGCGTCTTTTTTCCGAAATTCGAAGGGGTGGGGCGCTGACGGGATCTCCGCGCGGTTGGTAGCGGCGTGCTTTCCTTCCGGATACAACGGTGGTTTGGCAACATGGGCAGGCGAGCCGGGTTGGTTCGTGGGGGATTGACGGTTTAAAGGTACGGGTGCCGTTCGGGCGCCCGAGACTGATGGCGTCCTGGCGCCTGGCGCATTCTCGGTTGGTTGGGGCGAAGGAACCGGCGGACTCGGTTGGGCAGACGAGGTAGGCTTTTTTTCCGTATCTGCCGGCGGCTTGATTTCCACGGCTTTGGCACGGTTTAGCCGCACCGAAAACGCGGGTTTGGCCTGTTGCTTGTGAATGGCATCGTCTTTGGCGCCCGGTTTTTCCCGTTTGGCATTGGCGGCCGATGAATGGGACGAGGAGGATTGCGCAGGACGACGGCCGGCAGAATGTCCCGGACGGTGCGAGGCTTTTTTCATGCTGGACACGCGTTCCCTTCCTGAAATTCAGAAGATTCCCGTGGAGAGCCCTTGATATATTCATTATTACGATAAATCCCGTAATAATCAATATATAAAAATCCGGCTCCCTTTTGGGGGGTTAAGTAGAAAAAACGCTCCGTACCAGGGTATCGGCCTGCCGCGTATCCGCTCCGGGTATCCAATGAATCTCGATTCCTCTTCGCTCCATCCGGCGAAACCAGGTTTCCTGGCGCTTGGCAAATTGCCAGATGGCGGCTGCCAGTTTTTGCGCGAGGTCGTTCCGATTGGTTATTTTTCCGGTCAGAAAATCGGAAACATAGCGATATTCGAGTCCCAGGGCCTGGAGTCTTTCCCAGGGAACTCCCTGCGCGTGCAGGCCTTCCACCTCCTCCACCAAGCCATTTTGCAAACGAGCGCGGAGCCGTTCGGTGATCCTGACCCGTAAGGCGGGACGCTCCCACTGAATTCCAAGCACCAGAGGCGTCAAAACAGGCGCTGATTTCGGTTGTTGTCCCTGGCTTAGGATGGCGATTTCAAGCGCGCGGATCATGCGGTTCCGGGTAGCGAGGTGCGTATCGTTGTGCAAATGAATGGGCAGGGCTCTCAGCTTTTTCTCCAGCGTGTCATCCGAAAGCCGGGCAAGCTCGGCGCGCAGCGCCAGGTCCTCGGCAACCTCGATCAGGGGATAGTTCAACAGGACTGCTTCCAGGTAGAGTCCGGTCCCGCCCACCATAACCGGCAGGATCCCGCGTTCCTTGAGTTTTTGGAAGACCTCCTGAAATTGCCGTTGAAAGTGGTACACGCTGTATTGCTGACTGATATCTGTGACATCGATCAGGTGATAGGGTACGCGCTGGTCTCCAACCCGATAATCTTCCAGGTCCTTGCCACTGCCAATATCGAGTTGGCGGTAAACCTGACGCGAATCGGCCGAGATGATTTCCCCGCCGAGTAAGGCGGCCAGGCGCGCGCCCAAACGGGTCTTGCCCGAGGCCGTGGGGCCTAAAACCACCAGCAGATTATAAGAGTGCTTTGGTCTGACCATGTTTCACCCCTAGTGTAGTGTCTCATAAATAACTTTACAGTTGTCTTTGCGAGCGAAGCGAAGCAATCTCCTATAGGAATTCCCGCTTTCGATCCGGGAGATTGCTTCGTCGCTAAAAAACGCTCCTCGCAATGACAATCAAAGGTAAAGAAGCGTTGGAGACACTACACTAGTTCCCTAACGTGAGCTCTTGGGTATGATGATTCAGGTAATCCGGATCCCATTAAATTATATCCAGTCCGTTCTTATGTCAACCCGCAAACGTCCTTGCCACGCATTCCTCCCTAAGCCTGATAAATCGCGGCTTTTATTTACCTCCCGGAATAAAATATGATATTATTGTAAAAATTTTTTAAATTAAATTGACCGTCCGCCAGGAGTGATTCAATGCCCGAGGCAGTCCCCTCTCGCCTGAAAATCCATGTCGTGTCCGAAACCGCCTATATCATAAAGGGCCAGGGTGTGCATACGGCCTTCGTGGATTGCGTTGACCTGCTGAAAAGCGCGGATGACGTGGACGTGGTCATCAACAACGAGGGCTGGGGCGATGTCATGCACTCCCACACGTATGGTCCATTTTACTTCTGGAAAGGGCGGAAATACCAGGGCCGCCGCGTGTACACCGTGCACGTGATCCCCAACTCGATCAAAGGTTCCCTCCCGGCCTGGAAATTCTGGATGCCGTTTGTCCGCTGGTATTTCCGGCGTGTCTATTCCTACGCCGACGTCTGCATCGCCATCTCTCCCATGGTGGAAAAAGCCATTCTCGATTTGAAAGCCAAAACCCGCATCGTGCGCATCAACAATCCCATCCATGTCGATAAATTCGCCCCCACGCCCGAACGCCGGCGAGCGGGCCGGAAACTCCTGGGATTATCCGACCGGAAATTCGTTATTCTCGGCGTGGGGCAATTGGAAGGACGCAAGGGCGTCAAGGATTTTCTCGACATCGCGGACGCCGTTCCCAACGCCACCTTTGTCTGGGTCGGCGGGCGGCCCTTCGGCGTCATGACCGAGGGCATCGTGAAACTCAACCGCCACATCACCGCCGCCGGCCAGCATGTCAAATTCCCCGGTTTATTCGACCTGGAAAAAATGCCCCTTATTTACAACGCGGCCGACCTGCTGCTCTTTCCCAGCTACCAGGAAAACTGCCCCTTGGTGCCCATGGAAGCCGCGGCCGCCGGTATCCCGGTCATTTACCGGGATATTCCCGAATACGTGAAGCTCTATGAAAATCCTTACCTCAAAGCCAAGGATACCCCGGAATTCATTACCCTGACCCAGCGCCTGTTGGAAGATCCTGAGTTTCGCAAAATCGGCCGGGAAATCTCCAGGCAAATCCTGACCCAGTTCGACAAAGCCGTGATCCGTGAACGTTTGTTAAAACTCTACCGGGACGTATTGGCCACTCGCCCCTGAGATCCAGCCTGGTCCGACTGCTGCCGAAAAGGAACACATGGTATGGATAAAGTCGACATCACGATCGTGGGCGCCGGGGTCATCGGCTTGGCCCTCGCGGCCCGGCTGGCCCGGCCGGATCGCCTGGTGGTGGTCTGCGAGCAACACGACCGCTTCGGCCAGGAAACCTCGAGCCGAAACAGCGAAGTGATCCACGCGGGTATCTACTACCCGCCCCATTCCCTCAAAGCCCGGTTATGCGTGGCCGGCAATCCCAAGTTGTACGCTTTTTGCGAACAACATGGCATTGCCCACGCGCGTCTGGGCAAGATCATCGTGGCCACCACGCCCGAGGAACTGCCCCAATTGCAGCACTGGCTGGAAAACGGAGAACAAAACCAGGTACCGGGCCTGGAACTGCTCACCCCTGACCAGGTCAAAACCCTGGAACCAGAGCTTAGTTGCCTCGGCGGCCTGTACTCCCCCACGACCGGCATCCTCGACACGCATGGCTTGATGGAAACTTTCTTCCAACAGGCCCAGCGGCAGGACGCCCTTATCGTGTTCGGCTCCGAAGTCACCGGGTTGACGCGGAAACCGGAAGGATTTCAGGTGGTCCTTAAAAACGGCGGCGAGCAATTCCTGTCCAGGATCGTGATTAATGCCGCCGGTTTGGGTGCGGAGCGAGTGGCGAGCCTGGCCGGCCTCGCTGCCGGGACCGCTGACTACGGCCTGCACTTATCCAAGGGCGATTATTTCCGTACGTCTCAGACCTTTCAAATCAAACATTTGGTGTACCCGGTCCCGCATCTGCACGTGAACAATCTGGGCATCCATTTGACCAAAGACCTGGCCGGCGGCACCCGTTTTGGCCCGGACGCGACGTACGTAGACGGCATTGATTATCAGATCGACGAAAACAAGAAGCACCGCTTTGGGCAGGCGATTCAACACTATCTGCCCCAACTCGATCCCGGGCGTCTCTACCCGGATACCGCGGGCATCCGTCCCAAGCTGCAGGGCCCGGAGGAAGGATTCCGGGATTTTGTCATTCAACACGAAGGGGACCGAGGTCTGGAAGGAATGGTGAATTTGATCGGAATAGAATCACCCGGCTTGACGTGTGCGCTCTCCATCGCCGAGGAAGTGGAGCGGCAATTGGCCGGTGTGCTCTAATCGTCGGATGGTATTTGGCAGGCCTTCAGAAAATGCCCCAGGCGCCTGCGG
>JAUXBQ010000224.1 GCA_030619365.1 candidate division FCPU426 bacterium
AAGACACTTACCGCTCAATCCTCTTTTTAGTCGATAAAGATACCGGCTTCCCGCACGATAGCAGCCGCTTTGAGCGGCCGGACACCTCGGTGACCAACGTTGGCCTGTATCTCGCCGCCCTGGTAGGCGCTTACCAATTGGGACTGGAAACCAGGCTGAAAGCGGAAAGAAAAGCCCGGAAGACTTTAAAGAGTTTGGAACGGCTTGAAACGTGGCATGGCTTTACCAGCAGTTGGAACAACATATCGGATCTTCGCCATTCCCAACAGGACACCTGGATTTCGGTTTTGGATACCGGAAATCTCGCGGCCGGCCTCATCCTGATTGCGTCGGAGTTTCCTGCTCTGCGCGCCCGGGCGAACGCGCTGCTTTACAACATCGAGTGGGAAGAACTTTATGCCGGCGAAAAAGATCTGCTCTACGGCGGTTATGATTTAAAAAAAGACAAATTGAATGAGAAATGGTACCTGAACCACCTGGGATCAGATGTCCGTCTGGCCTACGTCATTGCCATCGGTGATGAAGCGATTTTGCCGGATAGTTGGGACCAACTCACGCGCCGGAAAGAATCCCGGTACGGCCTGGACTATTTAATGCCCGGTTGGCAGGGCGGCGGTTTGTTTATGCAGTTTCTCCCCGGCATTTTCATGGACGAAGCCGGTTCCGTGATGGGAGAATCCGCCAGCCGGTTCGCCTTTGCCCAAATCATTCACGCCGAGATCATCAACGCGAAGGTCTGGGGTTGGTCGGCCTGCGAGCGCCCGGACAGCTATTATTTGGGTTATAATAATATTCAGGACCAGGTGGTGACACCCCATGCTTCGGTTTTGGCAATCGAGTATTTTCCGGAAGCGGTGCTGGCGAATTTACGTTCCCTGGAAGCGCTCGGCGCGCGCGCTCCCTTTCGCCACCAGGGAAAAAGCCATGCTTTTGGATTTCTCGACTCGGTCGATATCCGGACCGGGGAAGTGAATCCTCACTTTTTAGTCCTGGATCAAAGCATGCTTTTTCTCTCCCTGGTAAACTACTTGCAGCGCGGCTCCCTCAGAAAATCCTTCGCCCGGCATCCCTTTATCCAATCAGCCATCGAGAATATTCCGGAATACCAGATCACCCCCGGGGAGCGGAAGGCCTTCTTGGCGAAACTGAGGTCCATCGGCACCAAGCAGGTGGTGATCCAGACCCAGCCCATACAAATCGCGGACGACGAGGCCGGCGATAAAACACTGATGAAGGGCATCTGCTTGATCAATTTCACCAATCAGAGTTATAAAAATTCCACCCTGCGCTGGAAAATCGTGCTTAATGAAACCGAGGAAGTACTGAATCAGGGCGAGCAAACCTTGAATCTGAAACGGCACACCGCCATTCGTCCGGCTGCCGCGCAATTGAAGATCTGCGACGATCGCTATGACTCCGTGCTTTTCTACTTGGAAGCAAAATTATTTGATCCGAATGGCAAAGTATTGTCCGAATATTTGGGAACTTTTCCACCCTAGTCTGCGGCCTTTCCGGTGCCGGCTGAATGCGGCGGTGGTAAAAACATGGAGGTGGGTTGATGAAAAAAGGATTTTTACTGGGGATTTTGACCGTAGCAGTTGTTCTGTTTAATTTCAGTTGTACCCAGGCGGCACCGAAAGCGAAGGCGCGCATTATCGATAAAACCAATACGACTTTTGGCTGGGAAATTTTAAATGATAAGCCCCCGGTTCCCACCCTGGAAGTCATTTCCGGCCCGAAAAGCAAAACCAAGGCCTTGAAAGTCAATTATCACCTGAAGGAAGGCGTGTGGGTGGCGCTGGTCCGGAACACCAAAATCAAGCTGGGCGCCAACGAGGGCATTCGTTTTCAATTCAAGGGCTCGGGGGGCACGGCGAACTGCAGGCTGAAATTCTCCGATGCCATGGGCACGATATTCGGATATACGCTGCCTTCCGGCTCGAGGAGCTCGACCTGGAAAAAAGTAGTCGTGCCGCGGTCCGGTTTTACCTATCTCTGGGGAGGCAAGGGCGCGCAACACATGAATTGGAATGAAATCACCAAGCTGGAAATCACCCTGGACAGCGATGAAATCGCGGATATGGCGTATACCGTCAATACCAAAAAGCCCGGCATGACCGCTTTTTATAAATTCGAAGTGGTGAATACCAAGGGCATGAAATTGCCGGATCCGGTTGACATTAAAGTGTCCAGGCCGCCGGTGAAGCTGAAAAAGAGCAGGCGCGGCACCTACTTGATCCATGCCTTGAAAAACACGAAAGGCTGGAAGACCATGTCGGACGAAGACGGAAAATGCACCTTGTCGTCGAACGTGGTCATTCTGGGCAAAAAAACCACACAAGCCGTAAAAGCGAATTTTAATTTCGGCGAAAAGGGAGTCTGGAACGCTGTCATTCTCAGCAAACCTTTGAACCTTTCAAAAATGCAAATGATTAAATTCATGTTCAAGGGGAAGGGTGGCAAGCACAAAATGCATTTCAAACTCGTGGACGGAAAAAACACGGTATTTGGCTATGAACTAAAGCAGTCCACGAATTCCAAAAAATGGATGACCGTAGTGATTCCTAAAAAATCCTTGAAATACTTGTATGGCGGCTCCGGATCGGGAAAAATCAACTGGAGCGACATTCAGAAGCTGGAATTCACGCTGGATAAAAATGATGACGAAAAGACTACCGGGAGCGTCTTTCTGCGCCGTTTGCAGTATAAATAGCCCCGGTGCGTACAGCCATTTAATAATACCCCCTCACCCCCCTTTAGAAAAGGGGGATTTAGCTTGATAGGAATATCATCCCGGGTTATAAGACATCCGGTGTAATTATAAAAATTACTACGAAGACAAGAAAAAATAGCCACCAAGGCACCAAGGCACGAAGTTAATTAAATTTACGAATATTTAACAATAATTTAATATTTTCTTGGTGTCTTTGTGTCTTAGTGGCTAAAAAACCATGAAGGCAAGCAGCCCGCAGGGGCGAAACGCGTTGAGGGAGACCAAAATACCATGACGGTGAACATTAAATCGATCAGGCACCTTTTATTGGGCTGGCTGGGGTTGCAACTCGCCGTAAGTCCGGCGCTGCTGGCGGAGACGATTTTGCCCGGCGGGGATATTACCACCTCGACCACCTATTGGGAGGAACCCACGGCCAGCAGCGGCAGTCAGGTCGATCCCTTGCGAGTGGCCGCCGATCCGGAAAAAGGAACGGTGCTGGAAGTGCATTATAATTTGGCCGGCGGCGAATACGTACTTTTCGAGTCGAAAAATTTGACCACAGACCTCAATCTGTCTTCGGTCAATACTCTCCAGTTCGACCTGTTGGGGGACGGCGCGGAACAGGCATTACAGGTTGAACTGAAAGATAACAACGGCCAGACCTACAAATCCGTCACCATTTCCACCCAAACCAATTCCGCCTGGAAAACCGTCCCTCTGAAAAAAACGGATTTTAATTATGCCTTTGGGGGAAACCCGGACGAGGACTTTGCGTGGGGAGCTATGGACAAAATGGGATTTACCATTGCTTCCAAGTCAGGCGGTCAAGGGAGCGTGACAGTGGATAACCTTAAAGGGGTTGACATAATGCCCTGCGAGATATCCCCCACCGCCGAGGAATTGCTGGTCGATGATTGCGAAAATATATTGTTGAATGATTTGGGTGCTTCCCGCGGCGTCCAAAACGATGCCAAAATCAGCACCACCACAGCTGTTGCACCCATTAGCGGAAGCTACTGTATAGAGGTCATCAGTAAAGTTGATCAAGAAGGGGGTATGACCGAGAGCCTGAATTCGGGTTCTTACCTGGATGTGTCCACCTATAAGTATATGTCTTTTTATATTCAGCCCAGCGCGGCTATAAGCGGCGATATTCGCGTGGTCTTGGTTGATGTTACTGGATTTAGTAATGAAAAGGAAAAAAGCATTCCCGGTTTTGCTCTGAAAGAAGGAACTTGGACTCGTGTTTTTCTTCATATGTCCGATTTTGCGGGTCTTGATCTGTCGCAACTAGACCGCTTAAGCTTTTACCAACCCGAGAACACCACGATTTATTTGGACAGAGTGACCTTTAACAATGTGACCGAGTGCCCGGAATCGATTATACCGGATATTA
>JAUXBQ010000169.1 GCA_030619365.1 candidate division FCPU426 bacterium
CAGTTGACTTCGGCTTCAGGTGTGGAAACTTCACCTGGAGAGGACTTGCACCTCTCGGACTGATTGCGCTTGCTGGCGCACGATCCCGGCTAAATACGTGCCGGGATGACAAGCGCAGGCGGCTATTGCCTCATCGAACATCGTCATTCCGGCGAAACAGGCTGTGTCATAACGCGAATTTCGCTGTTTTTGATCGTCATACCGGCGAAAGCCGGTATCCAGTCTCAATGATTTTAAAGGCTTTTCTGGACCCCGGTTTTCACCGGGGTGACGAACAAGTGCTAAAAACGCCGTTGTGACACAGCCTGGAAAGCCGGAATCCAGGACAATGAGACCCTATGTTTTTAACACAAATTTAGCTTGAACGGTTTTCTTTGCGTGCTCTGCGTCTCTGTGGTTGCTTATAGCTTAAGATATTGCTTTATCATTTCGCCTATTTTCTTTGTATTTAAACCCAATTACATGACATCTTCGAATCCACTTTAACGGCTTGACAACCCCTGGGTTCTATGAAAGAATTGCCGGAAATTCTTCCGGAGGCCCTGGTTTTGAAAGTCCTGTTTTCCTGGTTGGCTGAATTTATCGATATTTCTGATCTCACTCCCCAACAATTGGCCGAGCGCCTGACGCTGAGCGGTCTGGAAGTGTCCGCGCTGGAGGAAAAAGGCCGCGGGCTGGAGCGCGTGGTCGTGGGACGCCTCAAGACCGTCTCTCCGCATCCCAATGCGGACAAGCTCAGCCTGACCGAGGTTGAAATTCCCGGCCAAACCCTGCAGATCGTGTGCGGAGCCAAAAATATAGCGCCCGGCGACGTGGTTCCGGTGGCGCAGATTGGCACCGTATTGCCGAATGGCACTGAGATCAAGCATACCAAGATCAGGGGGCAGGAATCCCACGGCATGATTTGCTCGGAAATCGAGTTGGGGATCGCTTCGGCCAGCGCGGGCATCATGCATTTATCCCCGGAAGCCGAACTGGGAACTCCGGTGAATGACCTGCTCGGACTCGCGGACAGCGTACTGGACGTCGAGATCACGCCCAACCGTTCGGATTGCCTGTCGCACCTGGGCATTGCCCGCCATCTTTCCGCGGTGCTGGACCGGCCGCTGAACATGCCCAAGCTGACGGTTCCGGAAATCAAGCTCACGTCCGCGTCGCAGGTCAGGGTGGAAGTGGAGCCCAAGGCCGGCTGCCGCCGCTATTGCGCCCGGGTCATTCAAAACGTGACCATCGCCCCTTCCCCGGCCTGGCTGCAGCGCCGCTTGCTGGCTGTGGGCATACGCCCCATTAATAATGTAGTGGATATCACGAACCTGGTCCTGATGGAAATCGGGCATCCCCTGCACGCTTTTGATCTGGATCGCCTGCGCGGCAGGACCATCAGCGCCCGTAGGCCGCGGCCGGGAGAAAAGATCAAGACCCTGGACAACGTAGAGCGGGAACTATCCCGGGAAGACTTGGTCATTGCCGATGAAGAGGGGCCGGTGGCCCTGGCCGGCGTCATGGGCGGAGAGAAAACCGAGGTATCCGGCGCCACGCGCAACCTGCTCCTGGAAGCGGCTTGGTTCGATCCGGGCGTAGTACGCAAAATGAGCCGCCGGACCGGGCTCAGGTCAGAGTCCTCCTACCGCTTTGAAAGAGGCACGGACCCGGAAATTGGATTGCTCCTGGCCCTGGACCGGGCCGTGCAACTCATGGCCGAAATTGCCGGCGGCACGGTTTCCCTCGGCATCTGCGACGCGTATCCCGAAAAAATCGAAAAGCGCAAAGTCGCTTTGCGTTTACCGCGGGTGGAAAAAGTCCTGGGCATGCCGGTGGAAGGGTCACGGGCCCTGCAGGCGCTATCGCGGCTTGGGTTTCTGACCGAGCCCATGGATCCCCCGCACACTTTCCGGATTCACGTTCCCAGTTTCCGCCACGATGTTTCCCTGGAGGAGGACCTGATCGAGGACATCGCCCAGGTTATCGGGTACGACAAGATCCCGGTCCGGGACCCGGTGGTTCCCATGAACGACGCCGCGCCCACGGCCGAGCAGTCGTTCCGCCAGGAGATACGCCACTTGGCCGTGGGCTTGGGCCTCACGGAGGTCATCCCCTACAGTTTTCACGGTCCCCGGCAGTTTGACTACCTGCGCCTGCCTCCGGACCATGCGTGGCGCGACTGCCTGAAAATACAGAACCCGCTGAGCGAGGAATTGTCCCTGCTCCGGACCTCCCTACTTCCGGGCCTGGTGGAGACCGTGTCGTACAACCAGCGCCGGGGCCAGGAGCGCGTGTATATTTTCGAAAGCGGCGCGGTGTTCCTTCCCCGACCGGGCGAAACGCTGCCCGCTGAGCCGCAGCGCCTGGGTCTGGCCCTGACCGGGCCACGGCATCCCCAGAACTGGCGGCTCGGAAAAAAAGCGCCCTTAACGGATTTCTACGATCTCAAGGGGATCCTGGAGGCCTATTGGGAACGCCTGCACGTGAAGCAGCCCATCGCTTTCGAACCTCAGGAAATGCCCTGGCTGCATCCGCTCATTTCCTTTCAACTGAAAACCAAAGACGGGCGTGTCCTGGGCTGGGCAGGCGCTCTGCATCCCGAGAGCCGGGAGCAGTACAAGCTGAAGGAAATCCTGCTGGTCGCGGAACTGCAATTAAACGACCTTCTGCCCTATTGGCTTGAAAATCCGGAGATGCGAGGGTTCTCCCGGTATCCCCAAGCGGTCCGGGACATCGCCCTGGCCGTGCCCGAAGAGATCCGGGCCGGGGACGTGGTCGATGCCATTCTGCGCGTGGGACAAGGCTTGGTTCGGCAGGTGACGCCGTTTGACGTTTACCGGGGCCAGGGTCTCCGGGAAGGAACCAAAAGCCTGGCATTCTCCCTGACCCTGCAGGCCATGGACCGCACCCTGCAGGACGAAGAGATGAACGGCCTGCAATCGAAAATACTGGAGCATTTGACCAAGGAATTTAAAGCGCAGCAGCGCTGATCGCAATTTATATTTTTGGAGGCTTTTTATCCCGTATGGCCACTGACCATTGGACGCAGTTGGTGAAAAAAGTTGACCGCCTCATTCTCGAACTGCGCGAGGCGCGCCAGGAGGCCAAAAAATGGCGCACGCGCGCGGTGGAGATGGAGCGCCTCAAGGTAAAGGACGAGCGCACGGATACGCTGAGCACTCAGGCGCGGGAGCGCGAACTGGACCGTTTGCGCAAGGATCGCAAAAAAACCATCGCCCTGATTACCAAGCAGATCCAGGAGCTCGAAAATGCTCAAATCCAGGTAATGGAGACCCGGAAAAATGAGTGAAGACATCCAGTCTGTAAAAGTGAATATTTTCGGGAGCGAATACGCCATTCGCGGCGACGCGAACGATGTCTATATTCAGACCCTGGCCAAATACGTGGACGAGAAGATGAAGGATATTGCCCAGAGCACGCATCTGACCAGTCCGCTCAAGATCAGCATTCTCGCGGGTATCAATTTGGCCGACGAAGTGTACCGCCTGCGCAAACAGCGCGGCAAGGCGTCCCCGGCCGAGGACCCGGCCGAGTTCGCGCAGGGTGAGGGCCCGGCCATTGCGCCCGAAGCCCTTTCCGCGCTCTCCGCGCACATCCAGGCCGCGCTGGAAGAGGAATGATCATACTACCCCCTTCGGAGAAGGGGGCTAGGGGGATTGTCCCGCCTTCACGTCATTCCGTTTGACTCTCGCACGCGTTTTTAACCTGCAACACCTCAAGATTTAAAAACATGCGGACTTAATGCTGTGTTTTCAAGGCGGAGATGTAGCGACCCTATCAGCTCGCCACTTTTCTCGAGGATATACAATCCCCCTCATTCCCTCTTCTCCGAAGGGGGAGGATATTTTATTTTCCGATGGTTATCTGATTGGAATACACGCTGACATTTACAGGATCGAACTGGCGGGGTTTGACCAGGCCTGCGAAGCGGCTGGTCACCAGGTACGGCTGTTTTTGGGCGGCCGCGAGCAGTGGCCCGGGCTTTTGCACTACCTCTGCTGTTTCTCCGGGACCCAGGGTGAGAAAAGCGGCTGGTTTCCTTTCACCCGCTTCCACGCTGAGCCATCTTAATTTATCATCTTCCGCACTCGGAAAATAGCCGGGATCCGTGGTCATCCGGGCCGGCAGGGCGTCCATGATCAGGTTGGTTTGCGAAGAATCGGCCTGACTGCTGCCCCAGGGGCTGATAATCTGCACCTCGACCTGCCCGCGATTCTTGAAAACCGTTTTCATTTCCCCTGCGGTTGTGTTCTCAAGCCTAAGCTGCACGGTCCATTGTGGATGCTCTCTTATTTGCGTAATGATATTTTTTAACGACTGCCGCATCTTGGCGGGCATGGCTTCGTCGGCCAGCGACTTGCGGAGTTCCGGTTCCTGGTCGCGAAAGGTTGCGGTCACCAGGACTTGGTCCGGAACCAGGGGCTTGATTTTTAACTTGGCGAGATCGTGACGTGCTGTTTT
This sequence comes from candidate division FCPU426 bacterium, assembly GCA_030619365.1. Classification (GTDB taxonomy): domain Bacteria; phylum Oederibacteriota; class JAAXVQ01; order JAAXVQ01; family JAUVAV01; genus JAUXBQ01. The sequence continues at coordinate 4,465 of JAUXBQ010000169.1, forward strand.
TACGAAACGCGCGATCTCGTCAGGTTTCAGTTGGGTGAGGTAATAGCCGGCCTCGTCCTCCCTGTGATCGGGATTGAGGCTGATGGGCGCGGTGAGTTGGTAAGCGGCCTGGCCATCCGCGTAGAGCAGCAGGAGATTGTTAATGCCTGGCGGACCGCCGCCTGACCACTTGATATGCATTAAGGGCTCGCCTTTGAGGTTTTTCATGGCAACCACGCCTCCTGGGGGACTGCAGGTTTTCATAAGCCAGGCGATGATCACAAAGGCCACGATGGGGATAATGAGCAGGCCGGCATGGGTTTTGTACTTGGCGGGCATTACCGGAACAAAAAGAAGGTAAGGATAATCTGGAGGAACATGCCCCCGATTAAAAATCCGCCGGCTTGTTTGACCAGGTGGAAGCACCAGCCCACGTACCAGAGGGGCCAAATGGGCCAGTCCGGGGGCTGTGATTCGGGTTTGGGCTGGGAGAGTTTTTTCCATACCAGGAGCGCCCGGCGGTAGGAGAGCAGGGCGAATAAGGACGCCATGGGGATGATGCCCAGGATGGACTCGACCAGCACGGTTAGGTAGAAAGCGATGATCAGGAGTTTAATGAGTCCAATGGACCGCACTTCGCCCAGAATGACCGGCAAGGTCTTGATTTTCTTGGACGCGTCCTTTTTGCGTTTGTCGATGTGTTTGCCCAAAATGACGGTCGTGACCAGCAAGGCGTACGGGATGGAGGCCAGGTATATATAATAAGGAACACTGCCGGCCAAAACCAGGTAGGTCCCGCCTACCATGAGCGGTCCCCAGACCAGAAACACGCCGAGTTCGCCCAGGCCCGTGAATTTGAGCGAATAGGTCCCGCCCACGTACAGCACGCTGATCAAAAAGCCGGCCAGGGCAAAATAAAGGATGCCGATGCCTCGTAGATTAATAAAATAGAGCATCAGGGCAAAGTCAATTAAGGTGAAGAGCAGGAACGCGATCAATAAGCCGCGTTGGGACGACATGCCCGAGTGTATGGGATGCGGTGAGTACTGGACGCGGAAGTAATCCTTGGTATCCACCCCGCTGCGATAATCCATGAGATCATTAAGCACGTTGTTGGCCGCATGAGCAAAAATGAGGCCCACCAAGACCAATAACACGAGGGTCCAGGAAAAGTATCCGTCGCGCAGGGCCAGCATAACGCCCACCAGGCCGGAGGTAATGGTCATGGAGAACACGCAGGCGCGGGTAATGACCAGCCACTTGGCCAGAAAGCCCAGTTTCTTGCCCTCGGGCGGGTTGCAGGTTTTGAGGATGGTGCTGATCGTTGAGGCCATGCGATCATCTCCTGTTTAGCTTC
>JAUXBQ010000094.1 GCA_030619365.1 candidate division FCPU426 bacterium
CATATTTACTAATTGTTTATCACTAATAATATTTTTGCCATCTGTTTCCATTAACCTCATTCCATTTGACGCGCTTCCATAAATTATTCTAAACATATTAGCTGGCGTAGGTGTCGGCGTGGGCCCCGGCACTTCCACAATAATCACCAGCTTCCCGGCATTGTGCTCCACTTTGATGGTCACAGTGGTGGTCTGATTTTTAGTCACCACGGCTTCGCCTGATCCGGAGTATATCTCCACCCCCTCCGCATCGAACAATTGGACGGTTATGGACCAGGTCCCCACCTGAATGCCCTCGAAGCTCACTGAGCCGGTATGGTTTGTGATAGTAATCGGCAGGATGTGGGTTATAATCCCTTTGGTAATGGTTACGGTCCCGGACGCGATATTGTCCGCAGCCTCCAGGGCGAACATGAGTTTGCCTTGCTCGGGCTGGACGTTGGGCGCAACCGGATTATTTTTCGAGCAGCCCACGAGCAGGCCCAAGCACAACAAAGGAACTATAAACCGATATTTTCGCAACATGGCATTCCTCCTGTTTTTCACTTATATAATTAGATGATCAAGCGCCTGTAAATATTAGGGCATTTATGCGGCCTGGCTTGATTCCTCATCCGCCAGCATTATTCCATAATACCCGGAACCTGTCTATTCGTAGGATGGTTTTTGTGTGGAAATATTTCACTTCCGGGTAAAATGTTTGTAACGCTTGATTGTGCTTACCTTTAAAGGGGATTTTCGCGGAATTAAAAATTCACTTGCGCATCCAGACCTGCCCTAAAGGTTTGGATGTTATCAGCCTGGTTTCCCGAAAAAATATTCAGTTCAGGCACCATGAAAAGATTAATGCTTATAATGTCCTGTTGAAACCTGGCTCCGAAAGCGTTTTCCAGGGCCAGGGATTTGCTGCCTTTATACGTGTCCTGGACATACAACAAAGCCATTTCCACCCAAAGCCGCAGAAATGGAAATATTTCCACTTCCAGCAGGCCCGGGCATTTCGCCTGATAAAGCTGGCCGTGTTCCCAGACAATATCCGCTGGTTTATAGTACTGCGTATCCGTGTAATCCAATTCAATACCCAGGGCATAAGATACGCCTGGCTGAGGGTAAGAGTAATAAGCGGACAGATCCACTTTATACCCCGGGATGACCAATTGATAAACCGGCCGGGCAATCTCGAATTGCTGAGTTTCCAGAATCGTGGTGCTGTAAGCGGCACTAAGGCTGACATTTTCCCCGTCTATTTCACCCAGTATTTTTCGTGCTGCAATGTCCATGGTCTGGAACAGAAATTGAACTTCCTGGTTATGGTCGTATTCGCCGGAATATAACTCCTCGGCATAAGACGCGTACATTCCCCATCCCTCTTGCGCCACACCCAGTTTGTGTTGATAAACTTCCCTATTGTTGGCGTAAGTATAGCTCTGGGCTATGTCTGAAAGGTAATCGCCGGGATTGTCCTGATCGCGGTATTTAAACCAATAACCGATTATCATATTCTCAATGAGATCATGAATATCCGCAGCGACTCCCGCATTGATATCCCGCTGCAGAGTTTTAGCCGTTTCCTTGAAATAAGACCCGTCTATAGAGGATGTGCTATTAGTCTCGTACCTTTCCCGGGAGTAGCCGTGTCCCAGGTTCACGGTCAGCAGCTCCTCAATGGGCGCAATAACTTGAACGTTGTATCCTGCCTCGTCGTCTCGCGTGCTTTTCTTAAAAACCGGATCACAAGGCTCTGCATATTCCAGATCTAAATTGAAATAGTTGCAAATGACATAGTCTTGAATATTTTTCAGCCTGGCCGGATTATCGAGCAGATTTTCGGCTTTGCCGACTTTCTCATACAAAAACATCTCGGATTTATCCTTATGCAATACCCCGACCGAGGCCAGTGTAATCGAGTTAAATCCCAAGATCAGCATTACATATAAAGTAAAGCGAAGTGTGTTTTTAATCATCTTTACCGTTATCCTTTCGTTCTTGGCCTCTTTATTCGACGTTTACACGCGACATTATATAATGATTATTTTCCGTTTACTACGAGGATTTGGATTTATCCATTTCTCTTTCTGGTATAAAATAAAACATCCGATTTTTCCAGGAGGCTTATATGAGCATGAGCGCGTTGGTTCTGGTCCTTGCCACTGTAGTGTTTTTAGGGTCCTGGTCCATCTATAGTTTTTTCCTGAGCCGGAAATCGCGGCCAACCGCGCCCAAGCCAACGGCACAGGCCAAGAAGACCGAAGACTTTGTCGCGGACCTGGTTGGCTCCAGCGGGGCCGGCATTGATATGGAAGAAGTCGAGGCCGCTGAACCCCTTACCCGCCAGCCGACCGCAGCTGCCCCAAGCCGGCCCGAAACACCCGCGCCGGTGGTCTCCGCGCCGGTCATGAAGGCCGGAGCCAAACTCACCACAGCCTGGGTCCGCATCGTCATCACGGGTATTTTGCTCCTGGCCGCTTTATACATTATATTAAGCAAGTCTTATGATGGATCGTCCAAGAACTGGGCATTCGGCGTGATGGGCACCATCGTGGGGTATTGGCTCAAGCCGGAAAAGAGTTAAGTTTTTCTTCTTTTGCTAACATCTCCATCTTCGTCCTGGAGCGATTTCTTCATTTTTTTCTGCATGGGTTTCCTTGTTTTCCTGTCATAAACATTAATAAACCTAGCGTGCTGCAGACGTTGCTTTGCTGTTGACTGTATGTATTTTATTGTATATACTATTAGGAGCATACATTGAAAATCGAACGATTCTTATGGACGGCTGATAACGTCTCTCATATTGCACGACATTGCTGCTCTCCGGACGAGGTCGAGGAGGTTTTCGACAATCGTCCGCTGGTTTTGCGGACATATAACCAACGATATCTGGCTTTGGGGAAATCCCTGGAGGGAAGGTATCTGACCGTTATATTTACTCTCCTTCACGCCCGACGCCATGCTCGGGTAATTACGGCCCGGGATATGCACGATAAGGAGCGGCGCTACTATCGCCGAAAACGATCATGACGAAAAAGAGAAAAATCCCCGCTTTTAAAAACACATCGGAAGAGGCACGCTTTTGGGAAACGCACAGTGTGACTGACTACCTGGAGCATATGGAGGAAGTGGATAATATTTTCGCGCTCTCTCCCGAATTGTCCCGGACCATCCGCGAGCGGTCCAGCAAAAAAGCGATTTCCTTGCGGCTTTTTCGGTGGGAAATCGATCTGGCCAAACGTATTGCCAAATCAAAAAAAGTTCCTTATCAAAGATTACTGCGGGAATGGATCGATGCCGGAATCAAGCAGGATATGACCCGCAATATGTAATCGCTCATCAGTATAAATAACCCACAAGATGTCATTGCGAGCGACCGTAGGGAGCGTGGCAATCTTATTTTATCCTTATAAAACCGAGATTGCGACCTCAGGAAGTCCCGTTCGATATTCCCCTCCGGTCGGGGCTTCGTCGCTACCGCTCCTCGCAAAGACAGCAAAAAGGGTTTTGCGGCAGAATCTTTTATTGAATACTTCCCTTACTTAGCGGGCAGCCTTGGCTTTGGGCTTTTCCTCTTTTTCCCCTGCCCCGCGCGGGCCCGGGCACTGTCCGGACCAGCAGTACGTGCAGAGTTTTTCCCGCGGCAGGCCAATGGCTTCCACCATGTTATCGATGGTTAAATATTTCAGGCTGGTCACGTCCAGATCCTTGGCGATCCAATCCAGCATCTTTTGATATTTGGGACTGGTGTGATCCAGGTATTCTGACACATCCTCGATGTCCTCCCCCTCCAAGGCCCGGATAGCGCGGCGCGCGGCCAGTTCATGGATGCTGCGCGTGGACAGGATGAAGCGGCAGGGGAACATGAGAGGCGGGCAGGCCGGGCGCACGTGGATCTCCTGGGCGCCGCTGTCCCAGAGCTTCTTGATGGCGAAATTTTTAAGCTGCGTGCCCCGGACAATGGAATCTTCGCACAGCACGATACGGGCGCCCTTGATTACTTCGGCCACGGCCACCAGTTTCATCTTGGCGATCAGGTCGCGCTTGGCCTGGGTCGGCGGTGTGTAGCTGCGCCCGTACCCGGGCGTGTACTTGACCAGAGGGCGCCGGAAAGGAACCCCGGATTCCATGGCATATCCCAGCCCGTGCGCGAGGCCAGAATCCGGCACGCCGGTGACCTGGTCGATTTTCAATCCCTTATCCTGCTTGGCCAGGTTCCGGCCGCAGCGCTCGCGCACCATTTCCACGTTGATGCCCTCATAGGTCGAGGTCGGAAATCCCGTGTAAATCCACAAAAACGCGCAGATCTGCTGGTCCGGATTGCCCGGCGCTTTGGACACCATGCCGTCGGTCTCGTTGAGCAATACAATCTCGCCCGGCGCCAGGTGCTTCACGACCTCGAAATCGAGGTTGGGAAAGGCCGTGGTTTCGGCGGTCACGGCCCAGGCGTCGCGGCGCCGTCCGACCGTGAGGGGTGTGTATCCCAGACGGTCCCGGGCCGCGTACAGGCCGTCCGCGTGCAGCAGCAGCAGGGAGCAGGACCCCTCGATCTCGTTGAACATTTTCTGAATGCCGTCCACCAGGGTTTCGCCCTGGGCGATGAGCTTGGCAATGAGTTCGGTTACGTTGACATGGCCGCTTCCCATCTCGCTGAAGGAATCGCCCCGGGCCAGCAGGTTGGCGGCAATGGCGTCCGTGTTTTCAATGACCCCGCTGGTCACCAGGCAAAAAGGCCCGAAACGGGAATTGAGATAGATCGGCTGCACGTCGCTGTCGCTGACCACGCCAATGCCCCGGTTGCCCGGAGAGCGGCCTACCTCGGCCATAAATTTCGATTTGAATTGGTCTTCGCTGATGTTGTGGATATGGCGGGTAAAGCCGGTCTTGCCCCACGTCGCCAGCCCGCCGTATTCCGTACCCAGGTGGGAAAGATAATCCGTGCCGTACATCAAGGTTTCCGCAATGTCGTTCGCGCCCGTTATGCCAAATACACCGCTCATCCTGCACCCCCATTCAAAATTCCCCCTCCCCGAGGAAGGGTCGTGTTTCATCAGTTAGTTGTTCCGGAATTAAAAGAGACGTTGTCAGTGGCTTTCGTTTATTATGCGGGGATCAGGCGGGCAGTCAATGATTTTTTCGCGGGGGGAAGAGTTTTTCAGCTGTGGGCGGGCGCGCGAAGCGATCGTCCGCGCGCCCGTACGGGTGTCTCGCGCTACTCCTTCTTGCGGGGGGTCATATTGATTATGGCATAGATTGGACAGAAATGTATCAGACTGGTGATGAGGAAAATAACCGCCAGAATGAGCAGCACCAGCGCCAAAGTTCCGGAAATCACGTTGGTGAAATACAGCACCGCGATGAAGAGCGCAATGATCAAGCGGATGACACGATCCGCGTTTCCCATGTTCTTTTTCATTTTGTTCTCTCCTTTCCTGTGTAATGGCGGGCGCCCGGCCCGCTTGCCTATTATGCGTAAGACCCCGTTTTAGTCAACAGGATCTTATGTCCGTTTTGCCCGGCCCGGCGACAGCCCCTTATTTGCGGTCAAAGAACGGGTTCTTGCCCGTACCGGTGAGCGGTATGCCGTACGCCAGCCTGACTTCGTCGCCCAGCCATTTCAGGGCCAGGGCCGACATGCCGAGCGTGTACATGACGCGATTATCGGCGTGGAACCGGGCGGCCACGGAAACCGCGGACCCGATTGCGATCCCCAGGTCCCCGGGATTGAATACGCAGATCCCGTTCGCGGCGCGGTTGGCGTCGCAATCCTTGAATCCGCACAGTCCGCAATATTTCAGACCCAGTTGCTGGATGCGGGTGCCAATGAGCACCGCGACGCTGACGTGCTCACGCAGGTTGCCCGCGTCACGCAGAAAGGCGGCCACCCCGTGCTTTTTGCCGATCCGCTCCATTTCCTCCGCAGCGTGAAGAATGTCTTCCCGCTCCAGAATGGCGATTTCCAGGTTGTCCTGGCCACGCCCTTTGGGCGCGGTGGTAGCCGCCAGGACCATTTGCTCGGCTACACTCATCAATGCCTTTGGATTGTTTGCCTGCTGCATGTGCCGCCCTCCTACTCAATGAATCCCAACGCGCTGCGCCGGGTCCAGCCCCTGCGGTGGGGCTTAAAGTGAATTTCGACCCACTCTGATTCTTCCTGCTTCACGGTCACGGGAGTGCCCTCGGGCAGGGTGCGCACCACCTCCGCATTCGCGTACGGACGGCCGCGCACTTCGCTCTCCCCAGCCAGCACCACGGCCCGCTTCCACCATTTTGGCTCAAACTGGCGGGCGCCGCTCCATACGATCAATCCCAGGGTCAGGCCAGCCAGGACCAGGACCGCGATTTTCAGGCGTTGGAAACGATCCGGCCATAACAGCACCAGGCTGACCAGCATCACGGCCAGCAAATATCCCCCGGAGGCCAACCAGGCGGCCTCACTGGGTGTAATCGCTCTATACATCCGGACCAGGATGCTTTCGCGCTGGGCCCGGACTTCCCTTGGCGACGGCGCCCGGACCGCGGCTTGGGCTTCCCGCAAATTATGGCGCAGATCCGAATCGCGCGGGGACAGCTGTAATCCCCGCTCATAGGCCAGTATCGCGGGCCCCAGCTTGCCCTGCTGGAGATAAGTATTGCCCAGGTTGAAATAAACATCCGCGTCCTCAATGCCCAGCGCAATCAACTGCCGGTATTCCACTTCCGCTTCGGCGTGCTGGCCGTTGTCCGCCAGAGCATTACCCCGTAAAAACTGGAGCTCCGCGTCTCCGGCCAGGCTGGTGGTCGCCAGGCAGAGCAGAAGCAGCAACGCACCGGACGTCCCGGAAAGTTTGGTCCTTTGCCGGATGCGTTCCGCCCAGAATTTTTCGAAGGCCCTGATCGCGCCTTTCAGGTCGCGGTGCAGGGACAACATGTCCTTGCTGGGCAGCACCGCCGCGGCGTAGCGCACGTATTCGCACGCGGTCATCGCGATTTTAAACCGCGAGCGCAAATCGTTTGGTACCTCGTATTGCTCAAACAATTCCGGCAACCGTTCTATGCCGATAAAAACACTGGGTTGCTTGAATTTGGCTGCCAGGTAAGCGGCCGTGGTCCGGGCCAGTCCGTCGTAGAATTTTTGTTCCTCCCGGCGCCGAATGTGACGTTTGATTTGCCTGAGTGATTTCCTGGCTTGCGCGTAAGCGCGCCGGACACGCGCGGCCTCCGTGTCCGCCCGGGTGTGCGCCAGCCAGCGCCGGCCGGCGAAGATCAAGCCGATCGCGAGCGGGCCCAGCAACTGGAGCAGCCAAAATCCCGGCGTGGTGGCTACCCAGCGCGTTGGCCTGCTCAGGACCGAGGACCCGCCCCGGTTGGGACGCAGGCTCAGGGACAGCGCCGTGTCAAGTGCCGGTGCCACCTGAACCGGCGCGACCGGGCGCGGTTTGATATTGATCACCGGGAGTTTGGCTTCCGCAGATCGCCACTGGTTCTCCGCAGGCCGGAAATAGCGCAGACGGGCGAGGCCCAGGGGTATCCGGCCCGGTTTGTCGCTGACCACCAGGTAGTGGTAATTGCGCTTGCCCGTAATGCCGGTTTCCCGGTAAAAAATATCCTCATCCCGGTTTTCCAGGTAGAAATGAACGTAGGGCGTTTCCGGCAGAATGGGATCCGGCGCGCTCCGAACGTTGCCTTCGCCGGCCAGGCTGACGGTCAGGGACAGGGGGTTGCCGGCCACGGCTTCTCGGGTATTCGCCCGGGCGGCCAACTGGTAGGTTCCCACCAGGCCGCCCGCGTGCTTTCCGGCCGCCGCATCCTCCGGCAAGGGCCGGACGGTCAGGGACAAAGGATCCGTGAGTTGCGGTTTCTTTTTTGACTTCGTTTTAAACACCACTTCCGCCACGCCGATGACCAGGTTCCCGGGCCGGACCGGAAACAGGGCGGTCCGGTACAGGTGTTCCACGAACCGCATTTTCCCGCCCGAAAACATTTCTTCGGTCTTGCTGTCCGGCAGTTCCTCGCTGAGAAACCCGGCCAACACCGGCGGCCGGTAGGCCACGGTCGTCTGATCGTCAATGGTATAGGACAGGTGCACGGTCAGGATCACTTGCTGGTCGACAAACGCCTCCCGCGCGGACAGCTGCGCGGTAAACTCCACGTCAGCCATGTCTCTGCCGCGCGTGTCAGGCGCGCTGGGAACAATCGCGCCCGCTTGGTACCTCACGCCGGCGGATATGGGGGAGTGGTAACTGACCCCGCTGCGCGAGCCCTCCGCCTCCAGGGTGAGTTTTCGGGTCCAATAGGTTTTGTCCGCATAGGTAAAGGTAAGTGGTGGAATGACGTAGCGGCCGGGCCGTTGCGCCAGAAAAACATAGCGCTGGGTGCGCACCCGCCAGATTGCCTGCTCCGCGGAAATGCTGGTGTCCGATTGGTAAGCGTTGATCAGGTTGAAATCCGGGAGGCGGGGCAGGGTCAGGCGCGAGAGACTATCCAGATCCGAGACCGCGATCTCGACCGTAAGCGTGAAACTTTCGTCCAAGTGGACCCGTAGCCGGTCCAGCTTGGTCTTGAACGACAAAAGCACGGCCCCGCGCCCTGACCGGCGTTCCCCCTCGCCGGGCAGGGGCTCGGTATCCAACTCCATTTCGCCCGGCTGGTCGAGCGGAAGCGGCGCCAGGGCGTCCGCTTCCCGGGGTTTATAAATGTAGCGCTTGACCTGATCCGGCGAAAGCCGGACCGCCCGGGTGGGAACAGGCTCAGGCTCGTCGGCCTCGCCCTCCGCCCCTTCGGGAAGCGGCTCGGTATAGATTTCGCCTTCCGGCGCTCCCCGGCGCTCCTCGATTTGGCGTTCAAAAGCTTCTTGCGCCCGGGGCGAACTATACGTACGCCGGACCGGTTCTCCACCCCAGGTGGGGGAGTCCGGCTGAGCCTCTGTTGCCGCGAATGACCCCGCGCCCGGGCTGCCCAGCGCGATGGCCATAGCGGAGAAAAAGCACAAAATCGTTCGTATTCGTCGCATCATCTCTCGTCAGTAATTCCTTCGTGTGTTCTGGCGGTGGCATTATTATCCCCGCACTTACGTGCGGGGTATTCAGGTAACCCTCACCCTGAATCCCTCTCCCTACTGAGACTGTGTCACAACGGTCTCAAAGAAGGAGATGAAGTTATTAAATATCCCCTCTCCCCAGCTTTAGCTGCGGGAGAGGGCGAGGGTGAGGGGTCCCGCAATGTTTTTTTGCTGTGGTCAGGCTCCTCGGCCCATATTTTCCTGAATATTTACCGTGCCAGGAATCATATTCCTGCCGGACTTGCTAGCAATGGATGTTTCAACAATGTCGGCGCTCCGATGAGAGTAATCATCCGCGCCAGGTTGAAACA
>JAUXBQ010000030.1 GCA_030619365.1 candidate division FCPU426 bacterium
CGCATCCGGCTCCTCAGATAATGGGTTCGCTTCGCCACTTCCGCTATTCGCTCTTGTTTCGTTGACACAGTTCCGGGTTCCTGTGTACCCGCCATGTTTCCCTCCAGCGATTCCATTCTCCGACTTCCGCTTCCCTCCACAGGGTTCCTTTCGGTTTGGTTCCCCTGCTTCATTGGTACTATCAGAAGCTCCGACGTCTGCTGTCCTTCCGCCCTCACTTCGTTGCCTTCGTTCCGGCGTACCACCTTTATGCGCCTTGTTCGCTTCCCGGTTTGCCGCGCATTAGCCTGCCGGGACCCGGAGACTTCGGGGTTCTCCCTGGCTCTCCTTTGCCGCTTCTCTTAAGATGGAGACAAACAGGTTCTCCCAGGTTCCTGGGAAACCTCCTGTACGCATGCCCTGCTCTCAGACCCCGGCGAAACCTCTTCATCAGGCCATTTACGACGAAAAGATACTGCCTTCCGCTGTTGTCAAGACGTCGGCTTTCGCGTTGGGGATTTCGGGGCTCTATCACACGGCCTGCGTACTCGCTGTCTACGCTTCGTAATACAGAGTCGCCCCTGTGCTACGCAAGACTCGCTTCCGGCTGCTGGCCTGCTTTGCCGGACGGGGGTTGGTTACCCGCTAGGTTTCAATACAAAGTTTCAGAGAGTATCACCTCATCCCCTTCGTCCAGACTTTGCCTGGCGCAAGACTCCGTCCCCCTACATAACCCCTAATGAAATACCGGCCTTGTTTGCCTTTTCAACCAAGTAGTTAATGAAGGCCGAACAAGCCACTATCATAAATCTAGCATCTTCAGTATCAAGTTTCCGTTCTTCGAGGAGAGCGTGCCTGATGCCTCCTTCATTTGAAGTATACCCATAAATTTTATCAAAGCCGGCTTTTAAAGCCGGATGTATATTTATTTTACCTTCGTTTTCAATTGTCCTAAGAGCTTTTGAAAGGTCGGCATTACTGTCACTAGATATTTTTTTACAAATATTTTCAACAGCCGATATCGCTTCCTTAATTGAATTCCTGGGGTCTTTTTTAGCAGGCGTAAGAAAGTCAAGCGCAGTTTTCAGATGTTCTTTGACTCCAAAAATAGGATGAATAACCGCCCTTTCGATTTCTTCAATTTCCACTTTTTCTATTATGGGCACTATTTTACAATCTACGAAACGGTATCCAACATTTTCTTCATCAAATATATTATTACAAAAATCCATAAAGCCTTTATTTGTTTCCTCGAATTTATAATCGATTTTATAGTATCTTACGACAAACTCTAGAAAATTATAAATTTCGTACCATTCAAAATGGAAGTATTTATTTTTAATACTTCTCAGAGCATCATCAAAATAGTATTTCAATTTCGGCATATCGTCCAATGTACTTGCAAAAAAGTCATGCCATAAATTCCTGCATAAATATTCAAGACCTTTAGAAGCCGCACTATTTCCGCCACTTAGTTTAGAAGCCTGCTCCCAAAATAACCCCAAAGCATCCCATATTCTGTTTTTTGTGCGCTCATTTAGCACTTCAAGTTGGACATCAGCTTTATTTGTAATACCCATATGGTTAGAAAAAGAATCCACAATACACCTCAAATAAGTGGTTTATTCGTTTATCTTGTTTGGTACCACGGTACTCCGGGGCCTCATATGACACGAGGGGTCAGCCCTTGACATGTGACAAATTGACTGGAGCGAGTTTGACAAAGAATTGTCCAATGTCAAGGGCTGACCCCTTTATTTTTCCGAGGGACGGTCTTATCTTATCAGCTTATCTCCTCTTCGCCCCCCCACTTCCCAATCCCGTTCTTTTCGGTCTCCAGTCAGTCCAAAGCGCCAACCCGGTAAAGACCGCATACATGGCCAGGGCCATGAAAGCGTTCTGGATAGGATTCGCCTCTGCTTCAGGCGCAAAAACTATCGTAAAATAACCCGCGGCCAGGCCAAACATAAGCACAATCCCTCTAATAATATTCTTCGACTTTCTGAATAAGATAAAACCCGCGACCAGGAAGAACACCAGTTCCAGGCTAAAAGCGAGCGTGGGGTAGGCCCACAGACCGAGACCGAGTTTAAGGTTGTCAAAGAAAACCGGCAGGTCGGGTTGATGAACCAGCACATTTAAAAACCAACTGGATATTACCCCGATGGAAAGCGCCATTCCCCAGACCAGGTTTTTTATCTCGTAAAAAACCAGAAATACAATGATGGCCAGAACAATATTCGTGAATAAGGAATGGGAAAACGGGACATACTCGAGGACCGTTCTCAAGAAAGGATTATCATGGGAAATATATGCGATTTTTTCTATGCCCAGCAGCACCAAGAGAAACGCCAGAATATCCGCCAACTGGACAGCTAGGAAAATTAACCACAAAGGAACATGAGTGAACTTTTTCTTTAAAAGAAACCCGACAGCATAATTTCCTGCGAACATAATCATACCTCCCTGTTCAATATTTAGACTGTTTTCCTTCTATTTTTATTAGATTTTTCTTGGCGAAGCTTCCCGCCAAATCAGGCTGAATATATACCTTTCATGGGTGGGAATCAATGGGAAAACGATTTATTAGGGCGGGTTAAAAACCCGCCCCTACAGAGGAGGTATTCCGAATAGAAAATGGCCACAGATACACACAGATTCACACGGATAAAATCCATGCTATTCACCGCAGAGGCGCAGAGTACGCAAAGGAAAGATTAGGATTAAAATCAAAAGAAAAAGCATTCTCACGCAAAGCCGCAAAGTCGCGAAGGAAAGATAAAATCATTAAAATTATATACTTTTTGCCTTTTTCTGCGTCCTTTGCGCCTTCTTGTCCGGCTTGCCCTGCGGATGCGGGGCGTATGCCGGATGCGTGAGAAAAAACATTCAGGCCTCGATGTGTTCCTGGACCCCGGCTTGCCAGGCTGTGTCATAACAGATCTGACCAGCCGTGATTTTTGAAATATGCGGACGTTTCAATGGTGTCCGATGCCATTTTGGATATTCTGTTGGCGGCAGGAGATAATCCCAGAGTTTTAGGCTCTGGCCAGCTCCATCGCCTTGGCAAAACCCAGTATTTTGATCAACCGCGTCAGGTTGAAGCAAGCGGCCAAGAGACAGGCTTCGGCCTGGACACCTTGCAAGCCGCGCAGTAAAAAAAACCTGGCGCCTAAGTTTCGCTTGATGTGACCAAAAGGAAGTTCGGCTCGTTGCTGACGAAGCTTGTAAATTATTTGCGAGGATGTTTCCTGATACTGGACGGCTAAAAATTCTTTGAGCGGTTCATCGGTCAGCCGTACGATCGAACGTCCTGCTTTGGACTTGGTGCACTCCCCGAAGTGAGGACATGCACGACAATGCTTGGGTTGCCGAATCTGATAGACACGCTTTTGTTCGTTCGTCTTGCGGTAGCTGAGAATATGCCCTTGCGGGCAGTTATAGACATCTTGCTGGGCATCGTAGGTAAAGTTGGCTTTAGCGAAAGGCGTACCGGCAGTGGCATGCGTGTTCGGCGCAGGAGGAACAATAACTTTCACGCCTTGCTCATGCGCCCCCTTGAGGGCTGTCACATTAGCATAACCCGTATCTGCACAAGCTACGGTGCAGGGGCGATTCAATACTTGCTGAGCTTGCTCAAGCTGACGATCGAATTGGTTTAGATCATTGCGGTCGGTGACAACATCCGTGGAAATGATCAGACCATGTTTTTCGTCAACGACCGCCTGGACATTGTATCCGGCCAATGAAGCTGATTTGTTCTTCATCATGGCCGCACATTCTTTGTCCGTTGTATTCAGGGATGTCTCTTGGGTGGTTGCGAGCTCCTCCATGATTTGTTGGATTTTTTGCTTTCGCTTCGTAGCGTTAGCCAAATCCGGATTGACCTGAACGTGCGAGCCTTGGCCGGTTTCGGCTTCATCGGTGGCTTCACTTTCGGCTAGGATGGCCTCGATCCGAGATTCAACCTTGGCCAAGGCTTTCCGGCTTTTGTCCTGCGTCCAAGAATTCTTAAGCGAGGCATTGGCCGCCAGTTTAGTGCCATCGATGAATAAGGTGTTACCGTCAATAAGTCCCAGTTTCAGGCACATTTGGGCGCATTGCCGGAGTACTTCTTTGAGCGCCGCTCTATGATTGCGGCGAAACCGGGCGATGGTCTTGTGGTCGGGTTTTAGCCCGCCCGTCAACCACATAAAGCTCAGGTTGTGATACGTAGCCCGTTCGAGTTTGCGCGAACTGCGGATGCCATAAGTGTAGCCGTAGATTAATAGCTTGAGCATGGATTTGGGATCGAACTCCGGAGGACCTATTTGATTGGGGTGGAGATCAATTCCTAAGGTTTGGAAATTAAGCTGTTCGACAAAAGTATCGTAGACCCGAACCTGATCTTCCGGACCGATATAGTCTTCGATGCTCTGCGGCAATAATTGCGCTTGCTGACGTTGCCCTTGGAGAAATGCCATGGATGACTCCTTGATAAAAGAAGTGTTTTGCTATTTTAACACTTCTGGCTATTATTATCTGGCGTTATGACACAGCCTGTTCCGCCGGGGTGACGATGTTTTGGAGGGGGAGTTTTCTTTTATCCGTGTACATCTGTGTGCATCTGTGGCTATTTTCCTTCGTGACTTTTTGCCCTAATTTACCCTATAATTCCCTCATCACATTTCAGGAGGGGTTCCCATGATCAGACCATCCGCAATTTTCAAACTTTCAATCTGCCTATTCGTCTTCCTTAGCTTCACCACTACCCTGCATGCCAAAGACGCGGATCTGAAATTCGTTCAGGCTGCCAAGGACGGCGAGCTGAAAAAAGTGAAATCATGCTTAAAACAAAAAGTAAATGTGAATACTCAGGTTGATATCGGTCGTTTTAACGCAATCACTGCTTTAACTGTGGCTGCCAGTGAAGGCCATTTGGAAATCGTCCAACTATTGCTGGATAACAAGGCTGACCTCAAACTTAAGGACAAAAGAGGCCGGACCGCCTTAAGCGAAGCTTTGGCTGGCAACCAGTCCGTGAGTGGCACTCAGTTGGCAATCGTCAAATTGTTGCTGGAAAATGGCGCGGACGCCAATGACACCTGGATGGGGCTGACCATGCTGGGGTTAGCCATCAGACAAAAGGTCGAGATAGTTGAGCTACTCCTGGATAATGGCGCAAAAATCGACGCCCAGGACGATGAAGGTAAAACCGCTTTTGCCAGCGCAGTACCCTACAACAATTATGATGTAATAAAGCTCTTTATAGACCGTGGGGCAAAAGCTGATTTCAATTCCGCTTTGATGCGGGCCGTGTCCGCTCCCCAGCCATCCGCTAAAATCGTTAACTTACTCATTGCCCAGGGCGCTGACGTGAACCACAAAGATAAATCCGGCAAACCACTATTCGTAAAAGCAGCCGACCGGGATAGTGTTGAAATTATTAAAATCCTGCTGAAAAAAGGCGCTGACATCAATAGCACGGATAAATACTTCGAGCGCACGGCATTATTCATGGCTTCCGGTTCTGGCTATGCTGACGTGGTCAAAGAATTAATCAAGCAAGGCGCCGACGTCAATCTCCAGGACAAGCACAAACTCACGGCCCTGAAAACCGCCACCAGCAACAAACGCGATGAGGTTATTAAACTACTCAAAAAAGCCGGCGCGAAATAAAAGAGAAACCACGAAGAGCACTAAGGAAAAGAATAACCACGAAGGACGCGAAGGAAAGCAAAATAATACAGGGTTTAAAAACATAAAGCTTTAAAGGTTTTAACCCTTAATTTTTTTTCTTTGCATTTCTTCGTGCTCTTCGTGATCCTCTTTTCTGTGTTTTCTGTGGTTATTTTTTCTTCTCGTGGTAAAACCCCACGGCCCTTTTCACTTCCTGCACAAACGCAAACCCCATGCCGGGCGTGTCCAGTTTCCCGGCTTTCGCGATCGCGTCGAAGATCGCGTCCGTCTGCGGGTCCGGCACCACCAGTTGCAGCACTTCCTTTTCCGGCGAAATCGCGATGCCCAGCAGGCCCAGCTTTTCCCGGACCCCCTTGCCCCTCGCGAAATGGATGGTCACGCCGCCGGCCCCGGCCTTTTGGGCCGCTGCCCAGACTTCGTCGCCCTTGCCTCGCTGCACAATGCATGTGATCAGATTATATTTTTTAGTTTGCTTGGCCATCTCATGCCTCCTGAATCTATTTTTTCGCTTTGCCTTCAATAAAAATGCCCAGCATCAAAACAACGATAATCGGGAAAACACTGGCAAGACTAATGATCCCAAACCCGTCCAGCGCGTTGGTGGCGCTCCCCACGCCCAGGCCCATGGCCAGCACCAAGGGAACCGTGATCGGTCCCGTGGTCACCCCGGCGCTGTCCCAGCCGATATTCACGAATTTTTCCGACGCGATCCACGTAATAGGAATCAGGAACACGTACAGGGGAATCAGCAACCAGGCCAGCGGGATGTGGAACATCATCTTGGCCACGCCCAGGGCAATGCCGCAGCCCACGCCGAACGCCACGCTGTGGATCAGCAGTTTCTTTTTAAACGCGCCCTGCGTGACATTTTCCACGGTAAGACCCAGCGCGTTCAGGGCCGGCTCGGCCATGGTCGCGCCATACCCGAGAAAGAATGCGAAGAGCAGCACCACGACCTTGCCCCAGAGTGCCCCGTAAAACATCTCCGGCGGGACGAACGAATTCGGCGCCGCGGCCCCCACCTTCGCTCCCAAAGGCACCAGGCCGAAGCCCAGGCCCAGGTTGAAAATTGCCATGCCGATCAGGCAGAAAACCACGCCGACCAGGATCTCCCGGCCATTGGGAATGACCTCTTTCAGGACAAACCTTTGCACCAGGTAAAGAAACAACATGAGCGGGATGATGGCCCGAACCGCGTAATACATGGCATCCGCAACCACGGTCCCAATGCCCGCGCCGGCCGCCGCGCTCGCGGCCTTGGTTACGGTCAGGTCAATGGCTCCGGTGTAATACAAATAAATGCCGGACAGCAGCACGAAGAGGATGGGAAACAAACTCGCCAGGGTCACCACGCCGAACCCGCTCATGCCCGTGTCCGAAGCGCCCCGGGCCCGCGACACGCCGATCCCCAGGGCCAGTACCAGGGGCACGGTCACCGGGCCCGTGGTCACGCCGCCGCAATCCCAGGCCAAACCGATCAGGCAGCGAAGATCCGGAATCCAATGAGCGAAAGCGGTTAAAATGAGCACGGCGGCCAGTATGGGAAAGATCAATACTTTAAGCGACCACTGATGGAGAAAACGCAGCACGCCCAGGATCGTGGCCACGCCCACGCCGATGGCCACCATGATTACCAGGGTCTGGGTGTGATTTTGGAGAAAATCGTACAGCACGGGCGCCCGCGCGTGATCCACCGAACTGCCCACTGATTTTAAAACCCCGATAGCCGGTTCCGCGAGCGTGGCCCCAATGCCCACCAGGAACGTGAATCCTAATAATACATAGAGAGTCGCTTTTTTCGGCAGGGTGTTCCCTATGGTTTCGGCAAATGGCATGAGGCCCAGGCGCAGGCCTTCCATGAAAAACATCAGGCCCAGCAGCACGAAAATGATCCCGGGAATGAACAGGAGGGGGTTGGTCAACTGGCCGTGAAAGACCACCAGCAGAAATAAAAGAAGGTAAAGCACGATTGGCAGGCAAGCCTTCACCTGCTCCATGAACAGCCGGCTCACGTACGGCGCCAGAATGCCGTAGGTCTCAGCGATTTTTGTCCGAATCCCCATCCGGGCCAACCTCACGTGCATTCTACTTACAAAATGTAACAGGCATTAAATTGCCACAGATTCACACAGATGTACACAGATAATAATAACTCCCCATCCAAAACATCGTCACCCCGGCGGACGCCGTGGTCCAGGAACACATCAAGGCCTGAATGCTTTTCTCACGCATCCGGCATGCGCCCCGCATCCGCAGGGCAAGCCGGACAAGAAGCCGCAAAGTCGCCAAGGAAATACTAAAGATATTTTTTACCGCAGAGACGCGGAGATCCCAGAGTAAGTAAGGGTAACAGCATTAAATATATGTTTATGCTTTAACCCTTATTTATATTTTTCTTTTCTCTGCGTACTTTGCGCCTCTGCGGTGAATAGCATGGATTTTATCCGTGTGTATATGTGGCTAATTGTTTCCCTGGATTCCGGCGTTCGCTTGCCCCGCATGCGCAGGGCTCGCCCTTCGTATGCAGGGCCGGAAGGACGACTTACCTATCCCAAAATCAGAACACCGCACAGCAGGAGGCTGGTGACCAAGTGCAAGGCAATGGTCGCGACGCAGGCCGGGGCCAGTTTGGCGGGCGTGGAATAATTGACCCAAAGCTGTCGCAACGCTATCGCGGCCAGGGGCAGGCCAACGAACGCAAACCACGTGTTGTTTGAAACCATATTGCTGCCCAGCATCACAATCAGGACCGCATAGGCTCCCACCAGCAGTCCGGCCAAACCCCACCGGGCCTTTTTCGGTCCCAGCCTTACCACCCAATTGCGCTTGCCGCTGGCTTTATCCGCCTGAAAATCCGGAAACTGATTGACGTAGAGAATAGCCACGGCTAAAAAACCGATGGGCAGGGATAGTAAAATTGGCCAGGCTTCCACGCGCCCGGTCTGGATAAAATACGCGGCTGCCATGGGCAAAGGCCCGAAGTTCAGGCCTACCAGGATTTCACCCCACCCAGTGTGCGCCCAGCGGAAAGGCGGGGCCGTGTAAAAAGCGCCGGAAATAAGAGCGACCAGCCAGATGATCAAAAGCCAGTAGCCGTACCAGGCAGCCAGCAAGACTCCGGACCCCAGGGCCGCGGCGAACAGCACCGCGCCCTGCCACCATACCGCGCGCGCGGAAAGCGCCCCCTGCTGGATCAGGCGGCTGCCGCCTGTGAAGGGAAAGACATACTCGCGGTTGATCCGGTCCGTGCCATTGCGGTCATCCCAATAGTCGTTCCAGACGTTGGTGCCCAGGTGAAAGAGGACGTACGTCAGCAGCACCCACCAGAATCCGGACCAGTTCACTGTCCGGTTAAGGGAAAAAGCCGCGGCCGTGCCTACCACCACCGGCAGAATGCTGACCGTCAAAAACGGAGCCCGCAGCTCCAACAAAAACGCCTTGGTCTTGTTCATTTCTTTACCTCCTTATTTGGGAACGACAATAAATGGGCTGGTTGCCTCTTTTTTATATTGCTTGTCATTGCGAGGAGCGTTTTGTGCGACGAAACAATCTCCCGGATTGAAAGCGTGACTACCTATAGGAGATTGCTTCGCCCTACGGGCTCGCAATGACAGCGTATAGGAATACTCTTTTCTACAATGCGGTTCTGAATTCCGGCGTTCGCCGGAATGACAATGTTCTAAAAAGGTTGTCTCCCCGGCGGACGCCGGGGTCCAGGAACACATCAAGGCCTGAATGCTTTTCTCACGCCAAGCCGCAAAGTACGCAAAGGAAATGCACAAGACATTTTCACCACAGAGACGCGGAGATCACAGAGTAAGTAAGGGTAACAGTAATAAATATATGTTTATGCTTTAACCCTTATTTATATTTTTCTTTTCTCTGCGTCCTTTGCGCCTCTGCGATGAATAGCATGGATTTTATCCGTGTGCATCTGCGTGTATCTGTGGCTATTACTTCTTTTGCAAGTAGGCATGGATGGCCGCGGCGGATTGGCGGCCACGGTTGATGGCGCGCACCACCAGCGAGGCGCCCAGCTCCGCATCCCCGGCCGCGAACACACCCTGGGCCGTGGTTGCGTAATTTTCATCCACCGTGATATTGCCGCGCTGGTTGGTCTCCACCTTGAGGTCTTTCAAGATCGCGCCATGCTCCACGTGCACAAAGCCCATGGCCAGGAGCACCAGGTCGGCCTGGAGCTCGAATTCCGAGCCCTTGATCTCCTTATTCGTCCAGCGGCCGTCCTTATCCTGGTGCCAGTCCAGCTTCACGGCCTTCAGCTTCTTGACCAGCCCCTTTTCGCCGGCCAATTCCCGGGTCCCAATGCTCCACATTCGTTCGCAGCCTTCCTCATGCGAGGTCGAAGTGCGCAGAATGTTGGGCCAACAAGGCCAGGGCGTGTCCGGGTTGTTTCCCTCCGGCGGCTGGGGCAGCAGTTCGATCTGCGTCACGCTGGCCGCGCCCTGCCGCAGGCTGGTGCCAATGCAATCCGACCCGGTATCGCCGCCGCCCACCACGACCACGCGCCGGCCCCTGGCGTTGATGAGGTCCTGGCCGGGAATTACGTCGCCCGCGTTGAGCTGGTTCTGCTGCGTGAGGAATTCCAGGGCAAAGTACACGCCCTTCAGCTCGCGGCCCTTGACGTTCAAATCGCGCGCCTTGCCCGCGCCGTGCGCGAGCAGGATGGCGTCAAAATCCTTTTTAAGTTCCGAAGCAGTGATGTCCCGGCCCACGTTGACTCCGGGCTGAAACACCACACCCTCGGCCAGCATCTGCTCCAAACGACGGTCAATGAATTCCTTGGGCAGCTTGTACTCCGGGATTCCGTAGCGCAGCAGGCCGCCCACGCGGTCCGATTTTTCGAACACGGTCACGCGGTGCCCCTGGCGGCTCAATTGTTGGGCTGCCGAGAGGCCGGCCGGCCCGGAGCCCACGATGGCCACCTTTTTCCCGGTCTTGACGCGCGCCGGTTCGGGCTTGATCCAGCCTTCGCGCCAGCCGCGCTCCGCGATCTGGAGCTCGATCTGCTTGATGGCCACGGGTTTCTGGTTAATGGACAGGGTGCAGGCGGTCTCGCACGGGGCCGGGCAAACGCGGCCCGTGATCTCGGGCAGGTTGTTGGTGGCGTGCAAAAGGTTCAGGGCGCGCCGCCATTGTTTCTTATAGATCAGGTCGTTCCAGTCCGGGATCAGGTTAAAGACCGGGCAGCCGTAGGCGTGGCAAGTCGGTATGCCGCAATCCATACAGCGCGCGGCCTGGATCTCGAGCTGGTCCAGGTCCAGGAGCTGCTCGATCTCGACATAGTCCTGGATACGTTCCGCGACCGGACGCTTGGGCGCCTCCTGCCGCTCGTAATCCAAAAACCCGGTAGGCTTGGCCATGCTTGGTCCTCCACTTAAGCTCAATCAGACGGGTCAGACCTGTCGGACGCGTCAGACAGGTCAACCGCGTTCAGGCCTACTTTTCCTCTTCCAGCACGTGGCCAGCGGCATAGACCTCTTCGGTCGCGGAGACGGTGTCAGTGTCGCGGTGCTCGCGCGAGGCCATGCGCTCCAGCACCCGCCGGTAGTCCACGGGCATCACCTTGACGAACAACGGCAACTGCGTGTCCCAGTTGTCCAGGATCATCCGGGCCCGCTCGCTGCCCGTGTGATTCAAATGGTTTTCAATCAGGGTCCGCAATTGCTTCTGGTCCCCGGGATCGATCACGCTCTCCAGTTCCACCATGTCCAGGTTGCAGCGCGTGTCGAACAGTTCATTGTCATCATAGACGTACGCGATCCCGCCGCTCATGCCGGCCGCGAAATTTTCGCCCGTGGAGCCCAGCACGGCCACCACCCCGCCGGTCATGTACTCACATCCATGGTCGCCCACGCCCTCCACCACGGCCGTGGCCCCGCTGTTGCGCACGCAGAAGCGCTCGCCGGCCATGCCGTTTAAATAAACTTCACCTGCCGTGGCGCCATACAGGACGACATTGCCCGCGATGATATTCTCATGCGCCACGTACTTGGAGCCTCTCGGCTGTTTGACCACGATCCGGCCGCCGGACATGCCCTTGGCCAAATAGTCGTTGGTATCCCCTTCCAAACGGATGTCAATGCCCGGCGCCAGGAACGCGCCCAGGCTCTGCCCGCCTGACCCGTGAAAGCGCAAGCGAATGGTGCTATCCGGCAATCCCCGTGCGCCGAACCGCTTGGTCACCTCATGGCTCAGCATGGTGCCTACTGTACGGTGTACATTGCGAATGGGTATATCGATATCGACCTGTTCCTTTTTAGCAAGGGCCGGCTGCGCGGCCTTGATCAATTCATGATCCAACGCCCGCTCCAGTTCGTGATCCTGTTGCGTGGTGCAACGCCGGGGCTGGTCTGGCGGCGTGGGGGCCAGCACCTGGGAAAAATCAAGGTGTTTGGCTTTCCAATGCGTTTGGTCCGGCTGGTACGCCAGGCGCTCCACCTGGCCAATCATTTCGTCTATTGTCTTAAAGCCCAGTTCAGCCATGAGTTCGCGCACTTCTTGGGCAATAAAGCGAAAAAAACGCTCCGCGAAATCCGGGCTGCCCAGGTAGCGCGCGCGCAAATCGTCGCGCTGCGTGGCCACGCCCACCGGGCAATTGTTCAAATGGCACTTGCGCATAAGGATACAGCCCAGGGTCACCAGGGGCGCGGTGCCAAACCCGAACTCATCCGCGCCCAGGAGCGCGGCGATCACCACGTCCCGCCCGGTCTTGAGCTGGCCGTCCACCTGGACCGTGATGCGGTCGCGCAGCCGGTTGGCAATGAGCGACTGCTGGGTCTCGGCCAGACCGAGTTCCCAGGGCAGGCCCGCGTGCCGGATCGCGGTCAAAGGCGAAGCGCCCGTGCCGCCGTCAAAACCCGAGATCAACACCAGGTCAGCCTTGGCCTTGGACACGCCCGAGGCAATGGTGCCCACCCCGACCTCGGAGACCAGCTTGACCGAGACCCTGGCCGCGGGATTGGCATTTTTCAAATCATAGATGAGCTGGGCCAGATCCCCGATGGAATAGATGTCATGGTGCGGGGGCGGCGAGATCAGGGTCACGCCGGGCGTGGTGTGGCGCACGCGCGCGATCTCTTCGCTCACCTTGTGGCCCGGCAATTGCCCGCCCTCGCCGGGCTTGGCGCCCTGGGCCATCTTGATCTGCAGTTCGTCCGCGTGGGTTAGGTAATCGGCGGTCACGCCGAACCGGCCCGAGGCCACCTGCTTGATGCGGGAATTTTTACTGTCGCCGTTGGGCAGGGGTTTAAACCGCGCCGGGTCCTCCCCGCCTTCGCCGGAATTGCTGCGGCCGCCGATGCGGTTCAGGGCCACGGCCAGGTCCTCGTGCGCCTCCCGGCTGATGGAGCCGAAGGACATGGCCGCGGACACGAAGCGCCGGGTAATGACTTCCTCGGGCTCCACCTGGTCCAGGGGCACGGGCTTACCCGGCGTGAAATCCAACAAGCTGCGCAGGGTCACCCGGTTTTTAGCCTGGTCATTGATCAGGCCCGTGTACTCCTGGAACAGCTTGAAATCGTTTTTGCGGGTGGCCTGCTGCAGGGCCGTAACGCTCTTCGGAGTCCACAGGCGCTTTTCCTCGCCCCGGCGCAGGCGGTAATCGCCGCCAATCCGCAAAATATTGGGCAGGACGCCGGATGCCGGGAACCCGTCGCGAAATCGTTCCAGCGTCTCGCGGCTGATCTCTTCCAGTCCCACGCCGCCCACGCGCGAAGCCGTGGTGGTGTAATACTTGTCCACCACCTCGCGGCTCAGGCCCACGGCCTCGAAAATCTGAGACCCGAAAAAACTGCGCACCGTGGAGATGCCCATGCGGCTGAAGGATTTCAGCAGGCCCTTTTTCACGGCGGTAATGTAGGCGTCCATGGCCTCGGCCGGGGTCCGGGATTTGTCCAGCAGTCCGTTCTCAGCCAGATTCCGCACCGTGGACAGGGCCAGGTACGGACAGACGGCATTCACGCCAAAGCCGATCAATTGCGCAAAGTGAATCACCTCGCGCGCCTCGCCGGTCTCCACGATGATACTCGCCAAGGTGCGCTTGCCCTGGCGGATCAGATGATGATGCAGGCCCGCACCGGCCAGGAGCGCGGGCAGGGGCGCGTGTTGCGCATCCAGGTTGCGATCAGTGAGCACGAGAATCGTCGCGCCCTGGTCAATGGCCTTTTCCGCCGCTGCGAACATTTTGTCCAGGGCTTTTTCCAAACCCCGGGGCTGGCCGTCCGCGGGAAAGAGCGCGTCAATGTCCCGCGCCTTGAGGTCCGGGTTCTGCGCCTGCCGGATCTGGTCCAAATCGTCCGGCGTGAGAATGGGGTGCGAGAGCTTGAGCATGCGGGCGTGCGCCGGCGTCTCGGCGAGCAGGTTATGTTCGCGTCCCACCATGCTCATGAGGGACATGACCAGTTCCTCCCGCAGGGGGTCAATGGGCGGGTTGGTGACCTGCGCGAATAATTGCTTGAAATAGTTGAACTGCAACTGGGGCCGCAGGGAGAGCACGGCCAGGGCCGCGTCATTGCCCATGGAGCCGATTGGCTCCTGGCCGTTGGAGGCCATGGGCGTGAGAATCATTTTCAGGTCCTCGTCCGTGTAGCCGAAAGCCAGTTGCTTTTGCCTTAGCGCCTGCGGATCCTCGGGCCACGCCTCGGCCGGCGCGAACAGGCCGCGCAGCTCGATCTGGTTTTTGCTCAGCCACTTCCGGTAATGCTGCTGGCGCGAGATCTTGGCCTTTATCTCCCGGTCCGGCACGATGCGCCGCGCCTGCAAGTCCACCAGAAACATCTTGCCGGGCTGCAGCCGCCCCCGGACCTGGATGGTTTCCGGCGGAAAATCCAGCACCCCGGTTTCCGAGCCCATGACCACCAGGCCGTCCGTGGTCACGGTATAGCGGCTGGGCCGGAGCCCGTTGCGGTCCAGGGTCCCGCCGATGTAGCGGCCGTCCGTGAAGACCAGGGCCGCCGGCCCGTCCCAGGGCTCCAGCAGGTTGGTGTGAAACTCGTAAAACGCCCGCTTGTCCTGGCTCATGTGATACTTCGCGCCAAAGGCCTCGGGCACCATCATCATAATGGCGTGCGGCAAAGAGCGCCCGCTGGCAACCAGCAGTTCCAGGGCATTGTCGAACACGGCCGAGTCGCTGCCGGACTCGTTGATCACGGGCAGGAGCCGCCCTAGGTCATCGCCGAATAATTCGGACCGCATGAGCGCCTCGCGCGCGCGCATGCGATTGATGTTGCCGCGCAGGGTGTTGATTTCTCCGTTATGCGCCAAATAGCGAAAGGGCTGGGCCAGGGACCAGGTGGGCAAAGTGTTGGTGCTGTAGCGCTGGTGCACCAGGGAGAACGCGCCGGCAAACACCGGCTCATCCAGGTCCGGGTAAAAACGGGTGAGCTGCGTGCCGGTCAGCATGCCCTTGTAGACCACGGTCCGGGAAGAGAGGCTGGCAATATAAAACTGGCTGAAATCCTCTCCAGTCCATTGCGCGACTTCCTTCTCGATCAGCCTCCGCACCAGGTACAATTTGCGTTCCAGATTTTCCAGGGTCCATTGACCCGATCCAATAAACGCCTGCCTGATCAAAGGCTGGGTGGCGCGGCTGAATTCGCCTAAATGATCGTTGGACACGGGCACGCCCCGCCAGGCCAGCACTTCCCCGCCTTCTTGCTTGATGATTTTCTCGGCGGCCTGGACGCAGCGGTCAGCCAGGCCGGGTTGCCTGGGCAGGAAGAACACGCCCACGCCGTACTTTCCGCGAGGGGGAAGGTTGGACACAGCTTGGCGGAAAAACGCGTCAGGCAGGTCCAGGAGCAGGCCCGCGCCGTCGCCCGTGGCCTTGTCCCCGCCCAGGGCGCCGCGGTGCTCCAGATTGACCAAAATCCGGACCGCGTCCCGCACCAGGTCGTGCGTGGGCCGGCCGTCCAGGCGCGCGATGAGCCCGGTGCCGCAGCTGTCATGCTCCTGGCCCGGATGGATCAGGCCCTGGGGCGCGGCAAAGCCCGCGGCATTCACGTGGGCGTAATTGGTGAATTTGGAGAAATCAGGTGCATTCATTATACTTTTCCTTGTAATTAAAGAACTTAGATTACTTTATTACCCTTATTACTCCGGTTTTTAAAATAAGCCTCACGCAAAGGCGCTAAGCCGCAAAGAAAGGAAAAAACTAAATAATGGTTAAAACATAAAAAATAATATTTTTGCTTTTACCCTTATTTC
>JAUXBQ010000086.1 GCA_030619365.1 candidate division FCPU426 bacterium
CTGGAGTAGCTAATTAATGCTAAAATAATAATATTTTCAAGGTATTGTTTCTAATTGAAGCGGTATTTTGGGTTAATAAATGATTCTTTTGCAAAACCCCCCATTGCTGTCTTTGCGAGGAGCGGAAGCGACGAAGCAATCCCTATTTTATAAGGATAAAATCAGAGTGCCACGCTCACTCCGGTCGCTCGCAATTACTTTTCAGGGGGTTTTGCAGCAGAATCACAAATTGGAGGTTTATATGAGCGAGGCCTTTGTTTTCGAAGACCACAAGCCCAGGCCACGGCCTGCGTGATCCGCTCCGCGGCCCGGCCGTCGCCAAAGGGGCAGGTCCCCGGCCGGCCCCGTTGGTTCGTTCCGCGCAGGTGCGCGCCCAGGGCGCGAATAATGGCTTGCTGCCCGGGCGGCACCAGCCGTGCGCCCGCGCGCAGGGCTTCGGGCCGCTCAGTCACCTTTCGCAGCACCAGGGCCGGTACGCCCAGAGCCGGGGCCTCTTCCTGGATTCCCCCGGAATCGGTCAAAACCACGGCGGCCCGGGACAGGAGATTGATAAACGCCGGGTACGGCAGGGGCGCCAGGCAATGCAGGTTCGTGGGCGGTGATTTTAGAATTTGCCGGACCGTGCGGCGCACCGTGGGATTCCGGTGAACCGGGAAAATAAAATCACGCTCCGGATGCCGCCGGGCCAGGTGGTTTAAGGCGCGGCAGATCTCCTCCAGGGGGCGGCCAAAGCTCTCGCGGCGATGCGCGGTGACCACCACCGGGGCCAGCTTGGACCTGAGCCTCACGCCCAGTTGCCTGGGATCGAAATCAGGGTCCAGGACCGACCGCAGGGCATCCACCACCGGGTTGCCGGTGATAAAAATCCGGGTGTTGGGAACGCCTTCGGCCCGCAAGTTGCCGGCCGCCCAGGCCGTGGCGGCAAAATGCCAATTGGCCAGCAGGCCCACCATTCGCCGGTTCCCTTCCTCTGGAAACGGATTTTGCATGTCAAAGGTTCTCAGCCCGGCTTCCACGTGTCCCACGGGAACATGCTGATAAAAAGCGGCCAGCGCACCGGCCAGGGTGGTTGAGGTGTCACCCTGGACCAATACGATATGAGGCCGCACGCGGCGCACGATACGCTCGCATCCCAAGAGCGCACCCGAGGTTATCCCGGCCAGAGACTGGCCCGGCCGCATCAATCCCAGGTCAAAATCCGGCCGGATTTTCATCAGGCTCAGCACCTGGTCCAGCATTTCCCGGTGCTGAGCCGTAACCGCCACCGTGGTTTTAAACTCGTCCGGCTTTTGCCGCATGCGGGCAATGACCGGCGCCAGTTTGATGGCTTCGGGGCGCGTGCCAAAAATGAAGAGTACGCTTAAGGGACGGGCAATTACGGCAGCCACAAGACCGCCAATCCGCCCAGGCCCAGGATCAGGACAATCACGTTGATGAAGGCCACGGCCGAGGTTGTGGTAAATCCCCGGGACATGAGGTAGTGATGCAAATGGCGGTTATCCGCTTTAGAGATCGGGTCGCCCCTGCGCAGGCGGCGGAGGGTCACTTGCAGGGCGTCAAACAGGGGCCAACTCAGGGTCAGGGCCACGAAAACCAGGGTGCGGCCGCTGCCACCGCGCCCCAGGAGCAGGAGCGCTGAGACGCCCAGCACGAAACCCAGGAGCGTGGAGCCCGCGTCCCCTAAAAAAATCCGGGCCGGAAAACGGTTGAAGCGCCAGAAACCCATCCCGGACCCGGCCGCGGCCGCGGCCAGGGTCGCGGCCAGGAAAAACTGATAGCGCACGGCCAGATCATCCGCCCGCACGGCCAGGATCATACCGCCCAGGGAAAGCAGGGCGCCGGCCAGGACCGCCTGGCTGCAGGCCAGTCCGTCCAGGCCGTCTATAAAATTAAAGGCGTTGATCATGAAGGTGAGCCAGACCAGGGCCGCGACCACGCCGAAGCCCGTCCACAGGGCCAGGACCCGGCCGCCGGGCAGCGCGATTTCCTCCAGCCGGAATCCCGAAAACACGACCAGGGCCGAAGCCAGCAATTGTGTGAGGAGTTTTACTTTCGGCGGCAGTGGACTGTAATCATCCCGCAGGCCCACGGCCAGGATGAACAGGCCGGCCAGGAGCAGAAAGACCAGACGAGCGCCCAGCAGGCCGTCACGGTAGGAAACCAGAATCCGCCCCAGGGGCGTAAAGTGCAGAGCCAGGGCCGCCCCGGCGGTCAGCGCTATAAAAATCGCCAAGCCGCCCCAGAGCGGTGTCAGGCGCCGATGGCGCTTGCGGTGCCGGTCGGGCTTGTCAATGACCTCGAAACGTTCGGCCAAGCGCCGGACGGCCGGCGTGATGATAAAAGCGATCACTGCCGCGATGGCAAAGGCGGCCGGGCTGGTCAGCATGCCAGCACCCCCTGGCTGCGGGTTATTCTATTGAAACGGCAAGGGACACCAGTGTCCTCGGGCAACGGTCAGGCCGGGGCCGGCGGCGTTAACCGGACCAATTCGATCCCGGCTTCCTGCAGCATGGACAGCGACAGTTCGTCCGGGTACTTCCCCTCGAATTTAATTACCCGGATACCAGCGTTAATCAGCATTTTGGAGCAAATGACGCAGGGTTGCGTGGTGCAATACAGCGTGGCACCTGCAATGGACACCCCGTGGATGGCAGCCTGAATGATGGCGTTCTGTTCCGCGTGCAAGCCGCGGCAGATTTCATGCCGTTCCCCGGACGGGATGTTGAGCTGGGTGCGCAGGCAGCCGGTTTCCCGGCAATGCTTGAGACCCCGCGGCGGGCCGTTGTAGCCGGTGGCGATGATTCGCTTGTCCTTGACCAGGACCGCGCCGACCGCCCGCCGGATACAAGTGGCGCGCTTGGCCACCAGGCTCGTGATTTGCATAAAGTATTCGTCCCAGGACAGACGGTCCTCCGTGGCGGGTGCCTGGGGCATGGCCTGCTTGGTCATGACGCTCCGCCTCCCGTAAACCGCTCGCAGAGTTCCCGGACCTCATGCCGGATTTTTTCCAGTTCGCCGGCCCCGCCGTCTCCGCGCAGCGCGCGGGCGATCCGTTCCGCGATCCAGGCCATTTCCGGTTCCCGCATGCCCTGCGTGGTGACGGCCGGTACGCCGAGGCGCAGTCCGGAGGTCACGCGGGGTCCCAGGGGATCGTTGGGTATACCGTTTTTATTGGCCACGATGCCGGATTCCTCCAGGCGGGCGGCAGCCTCCGCGCCGGTCATGTTTTGATTGCGTAAATCCACCAGAATCAGGTGGTTATCCGTCCCGCCGGTGACCAAGTCGAATTTTCTTTCCAGGAGCGCCGCGGCCAGGGCCTGCGCGTTGGACACGATCTGCCGGGCATAGTCCCGGAAGGAAGGCTGCATGGCCTCGTGAAAACACACGGCCTTGGCCGCGACCACGTGCATGAGCGGACCGCCCTGCACGCCGGGAAATACGGCGGAATTGATCTTCCGGGCATGCTCGGCCTTGCACAGGATAAATCCGCCGCGCGGGCCGCGCAGGGTCTTGTGCGTGGTGGAAGTCACCACGTCCGCCGCGTCCACCGGGTTGGGATGCGCGCCGCCGGCCACCAGGCCCGCAAAATGAGCCATGTCCACTAGGAGGTAAGCGCCCACCTCGTCGCAGATGGAGCGGAAGGCGGAAAAATCAAAGTTCCGCGGATAGGCCGAGGCACCGGCGATAATAAGGCGCGGCTTCACCTTCCGCGCGGTTTTTCGCAGCGCGTCGTAGTCGATCCGGTGCGTTTCGGGATGCACGGTATAGGCGTGGGCCTGAAACAGCTTGCCTGAAAAATTGGCGTGGGCGCCGTGGGTCAGATGCCCGCCGGCCGCCAAGTCCATGCCCAGGATTTTCTCGCCGGGCTGGAGCAGCGCCAGGTAAGCGGCCAGGTTGGCCGTGGAGCCGGAATGCGGCTGCACGTTGGCATGCTGGGCTTGGTAAAGCGTTTGGGCCCGGTTGATGGCCAGCTGTTCCACCGTGTCGGAAGGGCCGCACCTTTGGTAATACCGCGCCTGGGGGTAGCCCTCGGCGTACTTATTGGTGAACACGCTGCCCTGGGCCTCCAGGACCGCGGGCGAGGAAAAATTCTCCGAAGCAATCATCTGCAGCTTGGAGGTCTCCCGCTCGATTTCATCGGCCAGGATGGCGCTGACTTCGGGATCGATCTGCGTCAGGGGATTCAAGGTCGCTCCTCTATGCTTTTTCTTTGGCCGGCTGGATGTATTTTTTCTCAATGTCCGAAATTTTATCAATGCGGCGCTGATGGCGCTCGCCGGCAAAGCGCGTGCCTAGCCAGGCGCGGATCATGGCCAAGCTCATTTCCTTCCCGAACACCCGGCCCGGCAGGACCAGGATATTGGCGTCATTGTGCTCCCGCGCGTACTGAGCGGAGTAGGTGTTGTACGCCAGAGCCGCGCGGATGCCGGGCACCTTGTTGGCTGTGATGCTCATGCCAATGCCCGTGCCGCAGATCAATATGCCCAGGGCTTTTTGATCCTTCGCCACGCGCTCGGCGACTTTCAACCCGATATCCGGGTAATCGCAGGATTCCTCGGTGGAAGTCCCGTAGTCCTCCACCGCCTCCCCGGCCAGGCTGAGTTCCTTGATCAACCTGGTCTTCAATTCGTACCCGGCGTGATCGCTGCCGACGATTAATTTCATGAGCTTTCCTCCCTCGAATAGTTCCCTGGTGTGGAATTACAATCTGGCCTTGATGTTTTCGCGGGATTCCTTGAGCAGCGTGTGAATTTCGGCCGCCACTTGCCGGTAGGTTTCCAACGAATACCCGATCGGATCCATAATGTCCGGCCCGGCGTCACCCCGCGCCAGTTCGCCCAGCGTCAGGACTTTACCCCCGCTCTCCGGGAACCGGCTTTGCAGCCATTCGGCGTGGGAGCGGGTCATGGCGATCACCAGCGTCGCTTCATCCATCAGCGCCTGGTCGATTTCGCGCGCCCGGTGCCGGCCGATATCCGCGCCCAATTCCCGCGCCGCGGCCATGGCCTCGGGCGCGGCCGGCGTCCCGGGAAAAGCGGAGGTCCCGGCGGACAATACCGTGGCCGGAACCTCATCCCGCCATAGTTGTTCCAAAAATCCTGCGGCCATGGGGCTGCGGCAGGAATTCCCGGTGCAGACCATCACAATGACCGGCCCGGGCATCAGCCGCTCACGCTTTCAGGGATTTCAGGCGGTAGACCGAGACGCGCTCTTTTTTCCCCTTCACGGCCAGCGGCGAAAGTCTCTCCGCGATCACGTAATCCTTGACCAACTGGTAAGTTTCTTCCGAAATCAGGATGCTGCTGCCTTCGGCCACGGACTCCAGGCGCGCGGCCAGGTTGACCGAATCGCCGATCACGGTGTAATCCATTTTCTGGGCCGAGCCCATATTCCCTGAGACCACGTCCCCGGTATTCACGCCGATGCCGATGGTCACCGTGCGCTCGCCCGCGATTTTGCGCGCCCGGTTCAATTCGCCGACGGCTTGCTGGATTTCCAGGGCGCTGCGCACCGCGCGCAGGGCGTCGTCCTCCTTGGGCAGGGGAATGCCGAAGACCGACATGATGCAGTCGCCGATGAATTTGTCCAGCATGCCGCCGTTGCGCACGATGATCTCGGTCTGAACCGAGAGGTAGACGTTGATGATGGAGACAACGTCTTCCGGCTGCATGGTTTCCGACATGGCCGTAAACCCGCGGATGTCGGCGAAAATCATGGTGGCCCGCTTGCGGGCGCCGCCCAGGGCTATTCTGCCCGGGTCCTTCAGCACTTCCTCCATGACCTGGCTGGACATGTAGGTGGAAAACGCACCCTTGATCAATTCCTTTTCCCGTAAAGATGCCGCCATTTCGTTGAACGCGGCGGTGAGCTCGCCCAACTCGTCCTTGCGCGAGACTCGCAGTTGCTGGTTTAAATCGCCGCCGGCAATGGCCAGCACACCGGCGACCAGGTTCTTCACGGGCTGCGTGAGGTAGCCGGCCAGCAGGATGGCGACCAGCGCGCCCAGCAGCATGATCACACCCGTGGCAAACAGTAGTTTCGCGGCGGCCAGCTTGACGGTTTGCTCAACCAACTCTTGAGACATGCCCAGGTGGATTTCACCCAGTATTCTCTTTCTATCCGATCCGCTTTTTACATACACTTGCGTGGAGAAATAAATCCGCTTCTCCCCCGATTGAGTGGAATAATCCTGTACTAAAAGTTCTTCTCCCGTTTTTAGACGATTCACACCCTTGGGGGGGTGATAAACTTTATCAAGCATTTTGACATTGGCGTGAGCTATGATTATTTTGTCTTTCACGAATACGATTTCCACGACGCCGGCATTTCCCGATATTTCACGCTTTATTAGGTCCGTTTCGCCTCCCGTTATATCCTCTAAAAGCGACTTAACGATCGAAGAAAACGTGAATGATTGGGATTTGGGAATTTTCGCACCCCGCATGACCTCGTAAACCAGTTCAGTGCTATCTAATTGGGAGAAAGGTTCCACCGTGGACGTCGTGGCAGACGCGAGATTGCGAATAATCGTTACCCCGCGCTTCACGACTTCTTCCCGCAGTGATTTTTGCTGCTGCCGGTACGTCAGCCACGTGGTCAGCGACATGATCAGGCCAATGGTCAGGATCATAAAGACCGTGAACTGGACCATGAGGGGAATCCGTCCCCGTTTGTTGACCGGCTGGGCCGGAGGCGTGGGATGCGCAGTGGCGGCTGCCTGGACTTGGGGCACCTTATTTAACCTCCCGTCGGCGCGAGATGGTTTCAAGGAAAACGTCCACGATCTCCGGATCGAACTGCGTGCCGGCGCCCTTCTGCAGTTCCTCGACCGCCGCCTGCCGGCTGATGGCCGGCCGGTGCTTCTGGGCCGAGGTCATGGCGTCAAATGCATCCGCCACGGACAGAATGCGCGCGCCCAGGGGAATTTCCTTGCCCTGCAGTCCCTGGGGGTAACCTTTGCCGTCAAATCGTTCGTGATGGTGCCGCACCAGTTCCACCGTGCCGCGCAGGGCCTGGACCTGGTTCAGTATCTCCGCCCCGATTTTCACGTGCTCTTTGAGCTTCTCGTATTCCGCCGGGCTGAGCTTGCCTGTGTTTTCCAGAATGGCGTCCGGCACTCCGATGTGCCCGAGATTCTGGACCTGGGCCGCCAGCCGCACGTTTTCCACTTCATCCGGGCTGAGTCCGATTGATTTGGCCACCGCGCCGGCGTACTCCGCCACCCGCTGGTCATGGCCGCCGGCGAATTTATCCCGCGCTTCCAGCGCCTTGGTCATGGCGCGCAGCATACCGATATACATCTCTTTCAGCCGGTCCGACATTTCGTTAAAGGACTCTGCCAACAGGGCCAGTTCGTTCTTGCCCTTGATCCTGATTTTATAGTTCAGGTTCCCTTCGCCGACGGCTTTGACGCCCTGGACCAGGTCCCCGAAGGGCTTGAGCATCAGACTGGTCAGCACCACGGCGATCATAATGCCGATCAGCAGTAATCCCGCGGCAATGGACATGGACTCGCGAAACGTCTGCCGCACGAACTTATCGATCGCCCGTTGGGACATACCGACGTGTACGGCGCCGATTTTCACCCCGTTACGCAAGAGCACGGGGATGGTGATATCAATGATCGGTTCCCGTTTATCGTTGCGATAGGGTTGAATCAGTATTTCTTCGTTGGCATGAGGCCGGATCCCGGGCGGCTCGACGTACAATTTTCCCACCTCCGCGATCTGGCTGTGGGCAAGAACCTGGCTTTTATCGTTTAAAATGAGGGAATAGACCACGCCTTCGTTTTTCATGGTGCTGGTAACAAAGGTGGCCAAAGCTAGAATATCATTGCTGATCAGCGAGTCCGTGCTGATGGTGGCGAGATTACGGGCAATGGTGGCGCCTCGGCGCGTCATTTCCCGCAACAGCACATCCCGTTCCTGGCGGGTGAAAAAATAAGAAGAACCAAAAACCGTGATGGAGACCAACGCAATGGTCATAACAATGAACTGGAATTTAAGTCCAGCCCGCATCTAAACCTCCATCTTGCCCAGTACACGCTTCACTTTGCCTGCGATTGAAGCCTGGAAAAAGCTTGAAAATAAGAGAAAATCCCTTGCGGGCGTCTCGAACTTCTCTGTTTTATGGTCTAATGTGGGCCAGTTTAGCAATTCGAATTGCTCATTGTCAAGCAGAAACCGGGAGCCTTTGTGCTTGACAACAAGCCGAAAAATCCTTTAAAATTTTGACAAAATCATTAAGGAGGCGCGCAATCAACCTCGGAGCGAATCATATACCTCTGCAGACTGATTCGGAAAAAAATCCCGGTGTTATTTGGCTAAAAATATGACATTTTTCCTTTCATCGCGTCTTCGCCAACTTGTTTCTGTCTTCGTCATAGCCCTGGCCGCCTCTGGTTTGGCCGGCTGTCAGCAATCGTCCGATGGGCGAGAAACCGAACCCTCCCCGGTTCCCACTCCCCTGCCGTATGAAGACAAAATCCTGTATCTTTCCAGCGGACAGTTCTATCTGACCACTCTGGCCGGCGACCAGGTGGAAAAAATTCCGTTCCCGGGAAGAAGCAACTGGTTCCCCGCGGTTTCACCGGATGACACGCGCCTGGCGTATTGGTCCACGCAGAGCGGATTTCACGAAGTGTGGCTCTACCACCTGGAGCAGGAGAAAGTCCGGCAACTGACGTTTTTCAACGAAAAACTGGCGGACGTAACCCTGCAAAACTTCAACGTGCACAACGCGCCGACCTGGTCCCCGGACGGAAAGCGAATCATCTTTTCCCTGGCCGGCAAGATCTGGACCGTTGACGCCGAAGGGTTCAACCTGGAAACCCTGGTCTCCGAGGGCTGGAACTATTCCCCGGCCCTGTCACCGGACGGCAAGCTCCTGGCGTATGTCCTTGACCGCAACAAGTCTCGCAACTTGGCCCTGCGTACCTTTGACTCCGGCGAAGTGCGCTCGCTCACCAAGTTTCCGGTCACGCATCAGGTCGGCGGCCCGGCCTGGTCGCCGGACGGAAAAACCCTCGCCTTCACGGTTTCGGTTTTCGATAAAGTGGACATCTGGAAGGCGGATCGCGACGGCAGCCACCTGCAGCGCCTGACGCGGGACGGCCACAGCAATTCCCCGGCTTGGTCGCCGGACGGCATAAAAATCGCTTTCTCCTCGGGTCGCCAGGATCCCTACCATTGGGAAATCTGGGTCATGAACCGGGATGGCGGCGGCCAATTTGCGGTCACCAGCAACGGCGGTTTTTCTCCGGCCTGGATTCGCACCAAGCGGGCCCTGAGCGAAACCGCGGCCTTGGCCGCCACGACCCTCGTCGCGGCTGCGGCGGAAAACGCGGAAGTGGAAGAAGCGTCGAAACCCGAAATCGAGACTGCGCCGGTTATTGAGGAAGCGCCCGCTGCGCCGACGCCCCGGCCGACCGCGAAGCCCAAACCGAAGCCGACACCCGAACCCACGCCCGAACCTACGCCCAAACCCACGCCCGAGCCCACGCCCAAACCCACGCCCGAGCCCACGCCCGAGCCTACGCCGCAACCCGTGCCAACGGAACCGAAAGCGGTAGTGAAATACGAGGAGGTCGAGAAGGAAGCCGCCGCGGAAACGGAATTCGAAGGAGTCGACGAGAACGAGTTCGAGGAATTCGAGGAATACGCCGACGAGGACGAGGCCGCACTCCCCCAGGAGGTATTAACCACCCAGGTTCAGGAGAACCAGATCGTGTTTACGCCCAAGATCGAGTTCTATTTTGCCAAGGACCTCATCAAGCCGGGATCGCTGTCCACCCTCAAGCAGCTGGCCCGGGAACTGGATGAATACCCGGACGCCTCCCTGGTCGTCAAGGGCTACATGCGCGGGCCGGGGCTCATGAAAAAAACCGTCCCCATTTTGAAAACCCTCTGCCGGGCCCGGGCCAACAGCGTGCTGCGCCATCTGATCGTGAACGAAAAAATCCGGCAGATCAACGTCAGCGCCCTGGGCGAGACCGACCCCTTCCCCGAACTGGCCCGCTCCCAGGACAAACCCGTCATCATCGTCGAAGTGAAA
>JAUXBQ010000028.1 GCA_030619365.1 candidate division FCPU426 bacterium
GACAGCGTGACGATCGAGGGCGAGTTGATCACGCCGATCGCGATGGAGAAGGAATTGCGGTTCGCGATCCGCGAGGGCGGACACACGGTAGGCGCCGGGGTCATCTCGGACATCCTGGAATAGGGGAAGGCGGAGGGACGCATGGAACAGCAAAAGATCAGAATCAGGATGAAGGCTTACGACAGCAAGCTCCTGGACCGCTCGGCCAAAGACGTGATCGAGACCGCCAAGCGGACCGGGGCCCGGGTTTTTGGGCCGGTTCCCCTGCCCACGCGCATCAACCGGATCACCGTGCTGCGCAGTCCCCACGTTGACAAGAAATCGCGAGAGCAATTCGAGGTACGGACACACAAGCGGCTCCTGGACATCGTCGAACCGACGGCCAAAACCATTGATGCGCTGATGAAGATGGACTTACCTGCCGGGGTGGACGTGGAAATTAAATTGTAGGGACCAGGCATGCCTGGTCCCTACAGGACCGGATATCATGGTCAATAAATAGGAGATAATCATGGTAAAGAGCATATTAGGCCGAAAAGTCGGCATGACCCAGATTTTTGACGAAAAGGGTCGTATCATCCCGGTGACCGTGGTTTCGGCCGGGCCGTGCACGGTGGTGCAGGTCAAGACCGTGGAAAAAGACGGGTACGCCGCCATCCAGGTCGGTTACGACGAGCAGAAGCCGAAGCGCCTGACCAAGCCGGTGTTAGGGCAATTCACCAAGCGTAAGCTCAAACCACACCGCGTCCTGCGCGAATTCCGCCTGACCGGCCAGGAAACCTTCAAAGAGGGGCAGACGTTCGGACCGGAAATTCTGGACGGCGTCGCCTGGGTGGATGTGGTCGGTGTTTCCAAGGGCAAGGGATTCCAGGGCGTGATTAAGCGCCATAATTTTTCGGGTGGACCCAATAGCCACGGCTCGATGCATCACCGCGCGCCCGGCTCCATCGGTCAGTCCTCCGATCCTTCGCGCGTGTTCAAAGGCGTGAAAATGCCCGGGCACATGGGACAGGAACGGGTCTCGGCCCTGAAATTGAAATTGGTGAAGATTGATTCCAAACAGAAATTACTGCTCATCCGCGGATCGATTCCGGGAGCCAATCGAGACCTGGTGCTCGTCCAGGAAAGCCGCCGGGGAGGTAAAAAATAGCCATGCCAGTGGTCAAGGTAGTCAACCGTGAGAACCAACCGGCCGGCGAGGTCACTCTTTCAGACCAGGTCTTCGGCGCCAAAGTAAACCGGCATCTGCTCTGGGAAGCGGTCCAGAGCCATTTGGCCAACAAGCGCCGGGGAACCGCGTCCACCAAGACCCGCGCCGAAGTGAGCGGCGGCGGGGCCAAACCCTGGCGGCAAAAAGGCACGGGCCGGGCCCGGGCCGGCAGCAACCGCTCCCCGCTGTGGATTAAAGGCGGGGTTACCTTCGGGCCGAGACCGCGCGATTATACCTGGGACATGCCGAAAAAAATGCGGCGCCAGGCCCTGCGCTCAATTTTTTCCGCCAAAGTGGCGGACAACGAGATGGTCGTTCTGGATGAACTGAAGCTGACGGAAATCAAG
This sequence comes from candidate division FCPU426 bacterium, assembly GCA_030619365.1. GTDB lineage: Bacteria > Oederibacteriota > JAAXVQ01 > JAAXVQ01 > JAUVAV01 > JAUXBQ01. Next base: position 1,558 of record JAUXBQ010000028.1, read on the forward strand.
ACCAAGGTCATGGCCGGCCTGCTGAAAAATCTCAAACTGGACGGGAAAACAACCCTGGTCATGGACAGGCGGGATGAAAAGATCCGGTTGTCCGGCCGCAACCTCGCTGACCTGCAAATTTTAAACCCCGAGAACATCAATACCTATGACCTGGTGAATTGCGATCACCTGCTGCTGACCCGCGAGGCCATCACCCGGATTGAGGAGCAACTCTGCAAATGAATCCCTATACCATTATTAAAAGGCCTTTGATCACGGAAAAAACCAGCCAGGGCCGGGAAGCCAAGAACGCGTACGCCTTTGAGGTGGACCGGAAGGCCAATAAAATAATGATTAAACAGGCCATCGAGCAGATTTTCAAGGTCAAGGTGCTGGATATCAATACCATCATGATGCCCGGCAAGGGCCGCCGCTTTGGGGCGCATCTCTCACCCAAGCGTCCCTGGAAAAAAGCGGTGGCGAAACTGAAAGCCGGGGAACGTATCGAGATTCACGAAGGCGTCTAAACGGCTGTTTGCCTGCCAGGGGTGACGCGAAGGAGAATTGGTATGCCGCTAAAAAAATATAAGCCCACCAGCCCGGGACGCCGCGGGATGACGGGGTACGATTTCGAGGAAATCACCCGCAGCCATCCGGAAAAATCCTTGCTGCGCAAGAAAAACCGCAGCGGGGGGCACAATGTGAATGGGCGCTACACGGCGCGCCGGAAAACCGGCGGCCACAAACGACGCTACCGCTTGGTGGACTTTACCCGGGACAAATTCGGCATTCCGGGCAAGGTCGTCGCGATTGAGTATGACCCCAACCGGACCGCCCACATCGCGCTGGTGCAGTACCGGGACGGGGAGAAACGCTACATCGTGGCGCCGGAAAACCTGCGCGTGGGTGCGCAGATTTTTTCCGGGCCGGAATCGGACATTCAGACGGGGAATTGCCTGCCCCTGCGCAAGATTCCGACCGGCGAGACCATTCATAATATCGAATTGGCTCTGGGACAGAAGGCGCGTTTGGCCCGCTCGGCGGGCAGCAGCGCTCAGCTCCTGGCCAAGGAAGGCAACTACGCCCACGTCCGGCTGCCATCCGGCGAGGTTCGCTTGGTCCACCTGGACTGCAAGGCAACATTGGGGCAGGTGGGCAACAAGGAAAACGAAAATGTTAATCTGGGTAAGGCTGGCCGGCATCGCTGGATGGGATTCAAACCCCGCAGCCGCGGTGTAGCCAAAAACCCGGTGGACCATCCCCTGGGCGGGGGAGAGGGCCGGTCGTCCGGCGGCCGGCACCCGGTGACGCCCTGGGGCATCCCCACCAAGGGTTTCAAAACCCGGCGTAAAAACAAGCCCAGCAACAGCATGATTATCCGGCGCCGGAAGAAAAAATAATAGGGAGGCCGAGCAGTGACACGTTCACTGAAAAAAGGGCCGTACGTTGACGCGAAATTGATAAAGAAAATCGAGCGCCTGGACCAGGCCAACGAGAAAAAGGTCGTGAAAACCTGGTCGCGGCGCACGACCATTACCCCCGAGATGGTGGGCTTTACGCTGGCCGTGCATAACGGCAAGAAGTTTTTGCCCGTCTACCTGACCGAGAACATGGTAGGGCATAAACTCGGCGAATTCGCGCCCACGCGCACATTTAAGGGACACAGCCGCGGAGAGAAAACAACCACGGTGAAGTAGGCCGGCCTTTTTCCGGCCCGCCGAGGGAGGCACGCAATGGACCAAAAAGTCAAGGCCCGGTATATACGGATCGGCCCCCGCAAAGTCAGGATCGTGGCCGACCTGATCCGGAAAAAAAGAGTGGATGAGGCGCTCAATCTGCTGAAGTTCATCCCCAAGGCGGCTTCGCCGATTCTGAGCCGTTTGCTCAAGTCCGCGGTGGCCGCGGCCGGGAGGCACCCGGATGTCGACCTCGCGGTCCTCTTTATCAAGGAAATCCGCGCGGATGGCGGCCCGCAAGTGCGCAACGCCAAGCGGTTTATACCCCGGGCCATGGGACGAGCCAGCAAGATTCGCGTGGAGACATCGCATTTAACCCTGGTGGTTTCGGACGGCAAGGCCGCGCCGGAACCCGAGAAGGAATAAGGAGGCACAACGTGGGTCAAAAGGTCAACCCCATCGGATTTCGTCTCGGGATTACCCGGACTTGGGATTCCCAGTGGTTTGCCCGCAAGAACTATGTGGAGCTGCTGCTGGAGGACATTAAAATACGGAAGTTCCTGAAGCAGCGCCTGAAACATGCGGGCATTTCCAAGGTCGAGATTGAGCGCGCCTCCCAGCGGGCCACGGTCACCATTTACGCCGCCAAGCCCGGCATCATCATCGGGAAAAAGGGATCGGAGATCGACCTGCTGCGCAAGGACATCCAGGCCATGACCGGGAAGCAGGTATACGTGAATATTTTGGAAGTCAAGCGACCGGAGCTGGACGCCGTCCTGGTCGCGGAAAATGTGGCCCGGCAGTTGGAGCGCCGGATCGCCTTCCGGAGGGCCATGAAGCGCGCCGTGTCCGCTTCCATGGAGATGGGGGCCAAGGGCATCCGGATCGCCTGCGCGGGCCGTCTGGCCGGCGCGGAAATCGCCCGCCGCGAATGGTATCGTGAGGGCCAGATTCCGCTGCACACGCTCCGTGCCCACATTGACTTCGGACAGGCCACGGCCCATACCACCTACGGCACCATCGGGGTGAAGATTTGGATTTACCTGGAGAAAAAAAGTCAGGAAAAACCAGTAGGAGCTAAGTCACATGCTGCTGCCGAAAAGAGTTAAACACCGCAAAGTTCATAGAGGCAAGATGCGGGGCATGGCCCATCGGGGCGCGAAGGTCAGTTTCGGGAGTTACGGGCTGAAAGCCATGGCCGCTAGCTGGATCACCAGCGCCCAGATCGAGGCCTGCCGCGTGGTGATTAACCGCCATCTCAAACGAGGCGGAAAAGTCTGGATACGCATTTTCCCGGACAAGCCCATCACCAAGAAACCGGCGGAAACCCGGATGGGAAAAGGCAAGGGCGCGCCCGAAGCCTGGGTGGCGGTCGTCAAACCCGGCCGGATTCTGTTCGAACTGGAAGGCGTCTCCGAAAAGGTGGCCAAGGAGGCCTTCACACTGGCCTCGCACCGGCTACCGCTGCTCACACGTTTTGTGGCGCGTGAAGAAGTGAGGGCCATGTAATGAAAATTGATAAATTCCGGGAAATGAACAAAGACGAGCTGCTCCGCAAGCTGACGGAGATGCAGGACAATCTTTTTAAAATGAAGATCAAGGTTCAAACCAAGCAGGTTGAGAACACGTCGCAGCTCTCGGCTACCCGCCGGGACATCGCGCGCGTTAAGACCCTGCTTCAGGAAATGGAACAAAAGGGCATCCAGACCACGGCGGCGGCCGAGATCGGCAAGCGCTAGGTCCGACGGTTCGGACGAGGAGGCAATGATGGCAGGGCTAAAAACCAGCAAGGATAAAATCGGCGTGGTTACCAGCAACAAGATGGAGAAATCCGCGATGGTGCGCGTCGATCACTCGGTGCAGCACCCGCGGTACAAACGATATATCCGGCGGTCCAAGCAATACCAGGTGCATGATGAAAAGAACGAATGCAGCCAAGGCGACACGGTTCGCATTCGGGAAACCCGCCCCCTCTCAAAGAATAAATACCACACCTTGGTGGAGATCGTGGAACGGGCCAAGGTACAAGCGGGCTAGGCTGAAGGAGGCTGCGAGGAATGATTCAGGTTCAGAGCATGCTGAAGGTTTCGGATAATTCCGGCGCCAAGCGTATTCAATGCATTAAAGTCCTGGGCGGGAGCCGGCGGCGTTACGCCGGACTGGGCGACATTATTGTGGGCGCCGTGAAGGAAGCCATCCCCGGAGCGCAGGTGAAGAAGAGCGAAATTGTGCGGTGTGTGATCGTGCGGGTGGCCCAAAACCACCGGCGTCCGGACGGGTCGTACATCCGGTTTGACGAAAACGCGGCGGTGGTCATCAATGACCAGATGAATCCACGGGGAACGCGTATCTTCGGCCCGGTGGCGCGCGAGCTCCGGGAACGCAATTTTGCCAAGATCATTTCCTTGGCGCCCGAAGTGGTATAACCGCAGGAGAAAGGATTGGACCCGATGGGGATTTTAAAGCCGAAACTGCATAAAAACGATATTGTAACCGTCATCACCGGCAAAGACCGGGGGAAGAGCGGAAAAATACTGAAGATCATCCCGAAAAAGGGTGCGGCCGTGGTGGAGAAGATCAATTTCATCAAGCGGCATTCGCGGCCCACGCAAAAAATGCCCCAGGGCGGCATTTTGGAGAAAGAGGCGCCGCTGCCCCTGTCCAAGCTCAAACTGATCTGCAACAAGTGCAGCGAAGTGACGACCGTGAAGTTCCAGGCCAGCGGCCAGAGCGGAGATTTCGTCCGAATCTGCAAGAAATGCAAGGAGATGCTGGATTAGCTTCGCACTCGCGACCCCCTGCGCAAAGGGAGGAAGGTTGTCATGGCTCGATTGAAAGAAAGATACCAAAAAGAGATTGTTCCGGTGTTGATGGAAAAGTTCTCTTATCAAAACCGGCTTGAGGCGCCAAAGCTGCAGAAGGTCGTGCTCAACGTTGGGGTGGGCAAGGCCACCGAGAACATCAAGCTACTGGAAACGGCCGCCAAGGAATTGGAACAGATCACCGGTCAGCACGCCGTAATTACGCGGGCGAAAAAGTCCATCTCGAACTTCCGCCTGCGCCAGAACAACCCGGTGGGCGCGCGAGTCACGCTGCGCGGGCGCAGGATGTACGAGTTTATGGACCGGCTGCTCAATCTGGCGCTGCCGCGCATTAAGGATTTCCGGGGTATTTCCCTGCGTGGGTTCGACGGGCGGGGAAATTACAATCTGGGTCTCAAGGAGCAGATTGTTTTTCCCGAGATCAATTATGACAAAATCATGGAAATCCATGGGATGAATATCACCATTGTCACCAGCACCAATAAGGACGAAGAGGCGGAAATGCTCCTGCGACAAATGGGCGCGCCGTTCTCCAAACGCTAGCGAGGAGGACCCATGGCAAAGTTGTGTCTTATCAATAAGCAGAAGCGGGAACCGAAGTTCAAGGTCCGCAAATATTTCCGCTGCCAGCTGTGCGGTCGGCCGCGCGGTTATCTGCGAAAATTCGGCATTTGCCGGATATGTTTCCGGACCTTGGCCAGCCAGGGTCAAATTCCCGGTGTCGTAAAAGCCAGCTGGTGAGCTCCGTGAGCGCACAGCAGGTTACCAGGCATAAGAGAGGGTGAAATACGATGTCCATGACTGATTCCATTGCTGATTTGTTAACGCGAATTCGCAACGCCAATCGCGCTACACACGAAAAGGTTGATGTCCCGTTTTCCAGGATCAAGCAGGAAATCGTCCGGCTGATCAAAGACGAAGGGTTCATCAAGAATTATCGTTTTATCGAGGATCGCCGGCAGGGTATGATCCGCGTCTTCATGAAATACGGTCCCAACCGGGAACGGGTGATCAAAGACGTAAAGCGGATATCCAAACCGGGCTGCCGCGTGTACACGCCGGCGGATAAAATTCCGCGGGTACTGGGAGGGCTGGGTGTAGCCATTCTCTCCACGTCCCGGGGCATCATGACCGACCGGCAGGCCCGGCGTAACCGGGTCGGCGGCGAAGTTATTTGTCACATTTGGTAAGGAGGCGCCCGCATGTCACGAGTAGGTAAATTGCCCGTTAAGCTCGCCCCCGGGGTTACTGTGGCCCTGGCCGGCCGGCATATCACCGTGAACGGATCCAAGGGAAAACTGGAGCGGGATCTGCATCCGGATATGGAAATCGAAGTGCAGTCCGATCAGGTGGTGGTCAAACCGCCGCGGAGCCGCGAACGGATATTTCGCGGGCTCTTTGGACTCACCCGGACCCTGATTTACAACATGGTCCAGGGGGTTTCGGAAGGCTTCGAAAAAAAACTGGAGATCAAGGGTATCGGGTACCGCGGCCAGGTCGACAACAACAAGTTGACGCTATTCGTCGGGTATTCGCATCCGGTGGAGTACCAGGCTCCGCAGGGGATTACGTTGGAGGCGCCCAAGCCCACTCAGATCGTGGTCAAGGGCATCGACAAGGAACTGGTCGGCTCGGTCGCGGCTGAGCTGAGGTTTGTGCGCAAACCAGAACCGTACAAGGGCAAGGGTATTCGCTACGAGAACGAACACGTCCGCCACAAGGTCGGCAAAGCCGGCGCCAGTGCCGGCGCGGGCGCCAAGAAGTAAAAAGGGGGGCCGCAGGGCATGTCACGTGAACAAGCACGCCAATTGAAACGGAAAACCAGGCAGCAGCGGATCCGCCGCAAGGTGGCCGGAACGCCGGAACGTCCGCGTTTGAACATTTTTAAGAGCCACAAGAATTTTTACCTCCAGATCATAGACGATCATTCCGGCCAGACCCTGGCCGCCGCCAGCACGCTGGAATCGGATGTCAAGGGCAAGTTGGCCGCGCGCGGGAACCTCGCGGCCGCCAAGGTCGTGGGAAATCTAGTGGCGCAGCGGTCGCTGGCCAAGGGCATCAAGCAGGTGGTCTTTGACCGGGGAGGATATAAATATCACGGCGCGGTGAAGGCACTGGCCGAAGCAGCTCGCGAATCCGGCTTGGAATTCTAATGGCCGGCCGGCGCGCTTAGGAGGTAGTTCCGTTGAGGACAAATACTGATACGAATACCATGGAATTAAGAGACCGCGTGGTTAAAATCAACCGCGTGGCCAAGGTGGTCAAGGGCGGCCGGCGCTTTAAATTTTCCTCCCTGGTGGTGGTCGGTGACGGCCAGGGCCGGGTGGGCTTCGGTATGGGCAAGGCCGGCGAGGTTCCGGCTTCCATCGCCAAGGCCGTGGAAGAAGCCAAGAAGAACATGATAACCATTCCCCTACGGGGCTCAACCATTCCGCACGCCGTGCTGGGGGTTTTCGGCGCGGCCAAGGTCATGATGAAGCCCGCCTCGCAGGGAACGGGCATTATTGCGGGCGGCGCGGTGCGCGCCGTCATGGACGTGGCCGGCGTACACGACGTGCTGACTAAAATTATCGGGACCAACAATCACCATAACGTTCTCTACGCCACTTTTGCCGGTTTGCAATCCCTCATGAACGAAGAGGAAGTAATACGTTTGCGCGGGAAATTGCCCGGCAGTTCCCCGTCGGCCAAAGAGAAGGAGACCAGCCGGTCATGAGCCAGAAGCTAAAAATTACGCTGACCCGAAGTTTGAACGGCACGGTCCGGAAACAGCGGGACACGGCGCGGGCCCTGGGCCTGGGCAAGATGGGCTCTTCACATATTCTCCCCGACCGGCCCGAAATACAGGGCATGTTGCGGGTGGTAAAACACTTGGTGACCGTGCAGACGGTTAAGGGATAGGAAAGGAGTCAGGCGGCATGAAAATATCCAACTTAGCACCCGCCCGCGGTGCCCGTCACACCCGCACGCGCGTCGGCCGCGGCCTCGGATCGGGTCTGGGCAAAACCTCGGGCAAGGGATCAAACGGACAGAAAGCCCGCAGCGGCGGAACCAAGGGCGTTGGCTTCGAAGGCGGACAAATGCCGCTGACGCAAAAACTGCCCAAGCGCGGTTTTTTCAACATGTTTAAGAAAACCTACGACGTGGTGAATTTAAAGTCTCTGGACGGGTTTGCCGCCGGCACGCCGGTGGATCCGGCCGCCCTGGCCGCCCGCGGCCTGGTGCGCAAGCAGGCCCGGGTGAAGATTTTGGGCGAAGGCGACGCGCCGCAGGGGCTTACCGTGCGGGCGCATAAATTTTCCAAGCAGGCCACCGAGAAACTGGCCGCCGCCGGCGGAAAGGCCGAGGTCATCTGATGCTGGGTGCTTTTCAGAACGCCATCTCGATCCCCGAACTCAAGCGCCGCATTTTATTCACGCTGGCCATGGTTTTCGTATACCGAATCGGGTCGCATGTGCCCACGCCCGGCATCAACGCCGCGGCCATGAACAACCTGATCCAGAGCCAGGCCGGCGGGGTGCTGGGATTCATGGACCTGTTTTCCGGCGGGGCCCTGAGCCAGTTCTCAGTGTTCGCGCTGGGTATCATGCCCTATATTTCGACCTCCATTATTCTGCAGCTCTTGACCAGCGTGGTGCCCTACCTGGAAAAACTGAAGCAGGAAGGCGAGCAGGGGCGGAAAAAAATCACGCAGTACACCCGGTACGGGACGGTGCTGCTTTGCATCATCCAGGCCATGGGCATGACCTACATGCTGAACAATGTTTCCCCGGGCGGCGAGGGCTCCATCGTGATCAACTGGGGTCTGAGTTTTCAGCTGACCACGGTGCTGACGTTAACGTGTGGAACCATTTTCATCATGTGGTTGGGCGAGCAGATATCCGAGCGCGGCATCGGCAACGGCATATCGATCATCATATTCGCCGGGATTATCGCGCGGCTGCCCATGGAAATCGGCTCCATGTGGGCGCTTTTTCAGGCCGGGTCCATCAATCTGATACAGATGACGTTTTTCCTGGCGGTTATGACGGCCCTGATTGGGCTTACCGTCATTATTCAACAGTCGTACCGCAAGGTTCCGGTGCAATACGCGCAGCGGGTGGTCGGCCGGAAAGTGTACCGCGGCCAGTCCACGAATTTGCCGCTGAAAGTTGATTATTCGGGCGTGATCGCGGTTATTTTCGCCAGCTCCGTGCTGATCACCCCCGCGACCATAGCCAAGTTTTTCGAAAATCCCAATTCCACCGGATTGGGTCAGAGCCTGCTTCAGGGCCTGGCGCAGTACATGTCGCCCGGCAACTGGCTCTACACACTGCTGTACGCTTTTTTAATCGTGTTTTTCTGCTATTTCTACACGGCCATCACCTTCAATCCCACGGACGTGGCCGAAAACATGAAAAAATACGGCGGATTCATCCCCGGCCTGCGTCCGGGAAAATCAACGGCCGAGTTTATCGACCAGACGCTGTCGCGTATCACGCTGGGCGGGTCGCTGGCGATCGTGCTTATCGCGATCATCCCCGATGTTCTGGCCAAGCAGATGTCTATTGGCTGGTATTTCGGAGGCACGACGCTTCTGATCGTGGTGGGCGTGGCCTTGGACACCATGAAACAGATCGAATCCCACTTGCTCATGCGGCACTATGAAGGCTTCATGAAGCAGGGCAAGCTGAAGGGCAGATCCGCGTTTTAAACTGAGAGGTAACGGGTATGGAAAAAAACATGCGCTTAATTTTCCTGGGAGCGCCCGGTGCGGGCAAGGGAACCTATGCCGGTCCGCTCAGCGATCAGTGGGAAATTCCCACCATCTCGACCGGTGATCTGCTGCGCGCCAATGTCAAGCGGGAAACCGCTCTGGGGGTGGAAGCTAAGACCTTTATGGACCAGGGCGCGCTGGTGCCGGATGATCTGGTAACGAAGATGGTCTCCGAGCGCCTGAAGGAATCCGACGCGGTCCGGGGATTTATCCTGGACGGCTTTCCCCGGACGCAGCAGCAGGCTGAGGCGTTGAACGGGATTTTGGATAACGGCCGGCAGGAGTTGACAGCTGCCATCAACATCGAAGTGCCCCGGGCAGTGATTATCCAGCGCCTGACCGGTCGCCGGCTTTGCCCCCAATGCATGGCGAACTACAACGTCAACACGAATTTGCAGCCCAAGCGGGAAGGGATTTGCGATCATTGCGGCGCCGGGCTCATACAACGCTCGGATGACAACGAGGAAACCATTTTCAAGCGGCTGCAGGTTTACGAGGAACAGACCGCGCCCCTGATTGACTTTTACCGTCGGGCCGGCTTGCTGCGTTCTGTGGAGGCCGTGGGAGAAATCGACGGCATCGTGGGAATGATTCGTTCCGCCGCGGAGTGGAAACAGTAGCATGATCCCCTTGCGCAGCAGCGCGGACGTCGAGGGGATGCGCCTAGCGGGACGGTTGGTCGCGGAAGTGCTGGACGGACTGGAATCGCGGGTGCAACCGGGCGTGACCACCGCTGAACTGGACCGCTGGGCCGAGGCCCTGATCCGGGACCAGGGCGGGAAACCCGCGTTTAAAGGCTACCAGGGTTTTCCCAGCACGCTCTGCACCTCGGTCAACGAGGAAGTGGTGCACGGGATTCCCAGTTCGCGTATGCTGCGGGCCGGGGATATTATCAGCGTGGATGTGGGCACTAAGATCAACGGCTGGTTCGGCGATGCCGCCCGAACCTATCCGGTAGGCGATATTAACCAGGATTCCCGGCGGCTGATCGAGGTCACGCGGGAATCACTGGCCAAAGGCCTCCAACAAGTCCGGGTGGGAAACCGGCTGTCGAGCGTGGGCCATGCGATCCAGCAGCATGTGGAGGCGGCGGGCTTTTCCGTGGTCCGCGATTTTGTCGGGCACGGCATCGGCCGGGCCCTGCACGAGGAACCGCAAGTGCCGAATTTTGGGGAGCCCGGTCAGGGCCTCCCCCTGAAGGCCGGGATGATCCTGGCCATCGAGCCCATGGTCAACGCCGGGGATTTTCCGGTGCGGGTGCTGAAGAACCGCTGGACCGTGGTCACGAATGATAAACGGCGTTCGGCGCATTTTGAGCATACCGTGGCTGTAACCGAGAAGGGAGCGGAGGTTTTGACCACATGAAACGTCGCGGAGGCAATCAACGCTGGCGGACAGACCGGCGCAAAAAGAAAAAACCGGTCCGTGAAGTCCGAACCACGGCCAAGGAAGATTCCATCCAACTGGAGGGCAAAGTAATCGAGGCCCTGCCCAACGCGATGTTCCGGGTGGAATTGGAGAACGGCCATATGGTGCTGGCGCACATCTCCGGAAAGATGCGCATGCATTTCATCCGCATTCTGCCGGGTGACCGGGTGACCGTGGAAATGTCCCCCTATGATCTGGATCGGGGACGCATTACCTACCGCTTCAAGTGATGAGAAAGTGAGGACCCGAGTATCATGAAAGTCAGGGCGTCAGTCAAGCCAATGTGTGAAAAGTGCAAGGTGATCAAGCGCAAGGGCGTGGTCCGTATCATCTGCACGAATCCCAAGCATAAGCAGCGCCAAGGATAATCCGGGCGCGTAGGATGAGGAGGCATTAATGGCACGTATCAGCGGAGTGGATTTGCCGAAAGAGAAAAGAATTGAGATCGCCCTCCGGTATATATACGGCATCGGGCCGACCTTTGCGCGGAAAATTGTGGCCGAGACGGGCGTTTCCCCGGACGTGCGGGTGAAGAACTTGACGGAGGACGAGGTTTACCGCCTGCAGAACGTAATCAACCAGAGCTTCAAAGTGGAAGGCGATTTGCGGCGGGAAGTCAGCCAGGACATCAAGCGCCTGATCGACATCGGAAGCTATCGCGGCTTGAGGCATCGACGGGGACTTCCGGTCCGGGGGCAGCGGACTCGGACCAACGCGCGGACCCGGAAAGGCCCGCGCAAAACCATTGCCGGCAAGAAACCGGCGGATAAGAAATAGTGCTGCCTGGCCCGCGGCTTAGCCGCGCGGCCTATAAGCGCATGAGGAGGATCCAGGGTGGTTAAAAAGGGTGCAAGCCGAAGCAAGAAAAAAACGAAGAAGGTCCCCCCGGCTGGGATGGCTCACGTGCAATCGACCTTCAACAATACCATCGTCTCCATTACCGACAAGACGGGCGCGGTGGTGTCCTGGTCTTCGGCCGGACAGGTGGGTTTCAAGGGCTCCCGCAAGAGCACGCCCTTTGCCGCCCAAATGACGGCAGAGGCCGCGGGTCGGCGGGCCTTGGAGGCCGGCATGAAGGAAGTCGAGGTATTTGTCAAGGGGCCGGGCGCCGGCCGCGAAGCGGCCATTCGCAGCCTTCAGGCGGTGGGCCTGGACATCACGGTGATCAAGGACGTCACACCGATTCCTCACAACGGCTGCCGCGCGCCCAAGCGGCGGCGGGTATAATTCGCCGATGACGCCCAGAAACGAACCAGTTTTCACACGCAAGGAGGAAAAAGACCATGGCCAGATATAGTGGTCCGGAATGCCGAATATGTCGGCGCGAGAACGTAAAGTTGTTTCTCAAGGGCAACAAGTGCACCACGGACAAGTGCGCCTTTGAACGCCGCAGTTACGCTCCCGGGCAGCACAAGGACAGACGGAGCAAGATCTCGGATTATGGGAAACAGCTCAGGGAAAAACAAAAACTTCGCCGCATATACGGTTTGCTGGAACGCCAGTTCCGCAATTATTACGAGGCAGCCAGCCGGAAACCCGGCGTCACGGGCGAGATCATGCTGCAATATCTGGAGCGCCGCCTGGACAACGTGGTGTATCGCATGGGCCTTGCAGTGAATCGACTGACCTCCCGGCAATTGGTGAACCACGGCCACCTGCTGGTCAACGGGCGGAAGGTGGACATTCCCTCCTACCAGGTCAAGGTCGGCGACCGCATCTCGGTCCGCCCCAAAAGCAAGGAAGCCAAGCCGATAAAGCTGGCCGTGGAAACCTTCGCCCGTCGGGGCGGCGTGCCGTCTTGGCTGGAAGTCAATCACGAGGACCTCTCGGGCGTATTTAAAAGCATTCCCAGCCGCCAGGAGATGGACCTGACCATTCAGGAGCAGTTGATCGTCGAGTTGTATTCGAAATAATCCATAACACCAAAGGGGTGTAAAGAGATGAAATGGAAAAGCTTGATTAAACCGGAACGACTCGATTGCGACCGGGAATCATTAACCGGCCAGTACGGCAAGTTTGTCGCCGAACCGTTTGAGCGGGGCTTCGCCCTGACCATCGGCAATTCCCTGCGGCGAATCCTGCAGTCTTCGATTCAGGCCGCGGCCGTGACTGCGGTGCGCATTTCCGGGGTGGTGCACGAATACGCCTCCGTTCCCGGCGTGGTCGAGGACACGACCGACATTGTGCTCAACCTCAAGCAGTTGAAGATCAAATTGCACGAGGACGGTCCCAAGGTCCTGCACCTCAACGTGACCGGCGAGCGGGAAGTCGTGGCCGGCGACATCCAGACGGACGACAGCGTGGAGATCATCAATCCCGATCTGCACCTGGCCACGTTGAACGACCGCGACGCCAATCTGGAGATGGAGATTGAAGTCACCTCCGGGCGCGGCTATGTGGACGCGGCCCGTAATCGTCATGACGACCAGCCCCTGGGGACGATTCCCGTGGATTCGATATTCACGCCGGTTTCCCAGGTGAGGATCGAATCGGAGAATACCCGGGTCGGCCAAATGACGGATTACGACAAGCTCATCCTGGAAATCTGGACCGACGGGCGCATCCGGCCGGAAGACGCGCTGGCGCATTCGGCGAAAATACTGAAGGACTATATGCCCATCTTCATCAATTTCGAGGAAGAGCCGATGGAGGAAGTGGAGGAAGTGGACGAGGAAAAGGAAAAACTGCGCGAACTCCTAAACCGCAGCGTGGAGGAGATGGAGCTTTCCGTCCGCTCCAGTAATTGCCTGAAAACCGCCAACATCAAAATGATTGGCGAGTTGGTCACGAAATCGGAAAGCGAGATGCTCCGGTACCGCAACTTTGGCCGGAAGTCCCTCAACGAAATCAAGGAAATCCTGGCCGAAATGGGCCTGGGGCTGGGCATGGACCTCAGCTACCTGAACGTCACCGAGATACCGGCCAAAAATAATTAGCAGTTCCGGAAAAATCACCACCGCGGCGCTAATGCGGTATCTTGTTTCTGAGAAGGGTTGACGCATGAGACACAGAATGAGTCATAGACGATTAGGTGTTCCGTCCAACCGCCGGAAGGCGATGCTGAAGCAACTGGTCGAAGCGCTGTTTTTACACGGCCGCATCAAGACCACCTTGGCCCGCGCCAAGGAAACCCGGCCGCTGGCCGAGCACATGGTCACTCTGGCCAAAAAAGGCAGCCTGCATCACCGCCGGCAGGCGCTGAGCTTCATTCCGCGTAATGACGTGGTGCATCGCCTGTTCGATCACATTGTGGAGTGGTATACGGACCGGTCGGGTGGCTATACCCGGATCATCAAAATGGGCCCCCGGATGGGGGATGCCGCGCCCATGGCCTTCCTGGAACTCGTCGACTGGATTCCCGGGGAGAAGTTAGCGGGCCAGCATACCAAGGTTGTGAAGTCCGAAACCGGTGAGGAAACCCCGGATGGCAAGGGCGAGAAGGATAAGAAAGCCAAGGAAGAGAAGAAAGCCAAGGCCAAAAAAAAGGAAGAGAAGAAAGTCAAAGCCGTGTCCGTCAAGCCCGTGAAAAAGAAAGTCAGCCGCGACGCGGAAAAGGATAAAAAAATCTCCGAGCGTCAGGCGGAAAAAGAGAAGTTGAAAAAAGAGCGGACAGCGGCCAGGGAAAAAACCAAGAAAACCAAGCTGGAAAAAAAGGCCCAGTCCGCCACCAAAGCAAAAAAAGCCGGCGCCAAACCACGAGTCAAAAAAGTCAAAAAAGCAAAAAAAGCCAAGAAAAAGTAAGCATTACTCGCATCCTTAGAGCAGGCTCGCACAGCCTGCCCTTTTTTTATTATTGAAATATATCATTTCTATATATAATATATATTTATTTATGCTTGATATATATCAATATATGATATATAAGAATCAATATATAGTTTTTTATACCAAATCAAGGGGACATATATATGAAAACAAACCCATTCAATCCAAATTCGGTAGTATCAACTAATATGTTTGCAGGGAGAACAGAATACGTCCTA
>JAUXBQ010000348.1 GCA_030619365.1 candidate division FCPU426 bacterium
GGTTGCCGCATCATTCGGGTGCAGGTGCGCGCGCCTAAAATGGCGGCCACCCGGCTGCACCAGGATCTGCGACCCCAGGCCAGCCGCCTGGCCCGTGAGCTGAAAGGGCGAAAAATTCTTGGGTTGCGGCGGCGTGCCAAGTATTTGCTGCTGGAGTTGGACCGGGGCCTGCTGGTTTTTCACTTGGGCATGACCGGGCAGATTTTCGTGGTTCGTCGGGATGAACGACCTGCTGGGAATTTGCCGGCTTTGCCGGATAAACATACCCACATTACGCTGGAATTGTCGCAAGGAGTAAGCCTGCATTTTCGCGACATACGTAAATTTGGACGTGTCCGATTGCTCACCCTAAATGAGCAAAAGCAGCACTTTGCTCATTTAGGCCCAGAGCCGATGAGCAAAGCGTTTACAATTGAAAGTCTTAAACAAGGACTGACAGGGAAAGCAGCTTCGATTAAGGCTCTCCTCCTGGATCAAAAAACCGTAGCTGGCCTGGGGAATATATATGTAGACGAGGCGTTGTTTCGTGCCCGCCTACGGCCGCAAACAGCGGGAAAGAGCCTGACACGCCCTCAACTTAAGCGACTGTACCAGGCCATCCGCGAAGTGCTCGCCGAGGCTATCCGTCTTCGCGGAACCACGATTTCGGACTATTATGACCCGGAAAGCCGGCGGGGCGGATTCCAGACCAGACTCCGCGTGTACGGGCGCGGGGGTGAGCCCTGCCCGCGCTGTGGTCATGCCATCCTTAAGGGTGTGGTCGCCCAACGGGGCACGCACTGGTGCCCGAAATGTCAGAAGTGAAGGGTGAGGTCACCGCAGAGAACAGTCTTCCGGTGCCTTTTTACACTATCCGTCCCCTGATGCGTAGAGATATATTAAAACCAGCTTAACTTGACAAATTGACTCCGTCCCCTGCTGTGATCCGAAAGGGGTAAGGTTTTGGTTTGGAAATAAGTGTGTGAATCGTATCTTGAAATATAAAAAATACAATGCCATTTAAAAATACGTTGCTAAAACATAAATTAAGAGCATATATTTAGATTCTGGAAAAGGGGGGGTGATATTATGATGGGTATTATAATTACAATATCAGTAATATTCTTTATTGTTGTTGTAATTCCAATATTGATATTTGGAGGTTCCAAAAATAAGCCAAAAGATAAAATAACTGTTTCTGTTGGAACAACAAGAAGCAATATCGATAGTAGCAAGGGCGCTAGAAAATCTTCGA
>JAUXBQ010000314.1 GCA_030619365.1 candidate division FCPU426 bacterium
AATGAATATTACTTTCGAAGGAGAGTCAGATGCCGACTATTTTAATCGTTGAAGATGAATCTTCCATCTTATTGGGACTGGAAGATGCCCTGGTTTACGCCGGCTACGAGGTGCTCACGGCCCGCAACGGCGAGCAGGGATTAAAATTCGCCTTACAGGAAAAGGTGGATTTAATCATACTCGATATTATGCTCCCGCGGCTCAACGGGTTGGAGGTCCTCCGGCAAATCCGGCAAAAAGACAAAAGTCTCCCGATCATCCTGCTCACGGCCAAGGGTCAGGAAAAAGACAAGGTGGCTGGTTTCAATCTCGGGGCGGATGATTATGTGACCAAGCCCTTCAGCATAAAGGAATTGCTGGCGCGCGTCAAAGCCCTTTTCAAGCGAGCGCAGCATTCCCCGCTTGGCCTCGAATCCTATACCATAAATAATATCTCCTTTGACTTCAAAGCCATGAAGGCCAGCCGCCACGGTAAAGCGGTCGTTTTTTCCGTGCGCGAACTGGAATTATTGCGCTTTCTAATCGGATATGCCAACGAGGTGGTTTCCCGCGCACAAATCCTGGAAAAAATATGGTGCTATGACATTGAGAGTTCCCCCACCACGCGGACCATCGACAACTACATAGTCAAACTAAGGCATAAAATCGAAGCCAATCCGGAAAAGCCCCGGCACATCTTGACAGTGCACCGGAAGGGATATCGTTTTGAACCTTAAAATTCCACGGGCTTACGCCCGTGGAATTTGGTCCGATTTGAGGGCGGAAATCGGGTTTTACATTTTTTTGACATTTCTTTTACAAGGACGTGGAAACCATGAACGCTATTTGTGATATCAAAGAAGTAACAACAGGTTGGACAAGAACCTGTATTTTCCTGGGGGTGTGTTTCATGGTACTCCAGTTTCCCCGCCTCAGCGATGGCAAGTTAGAAGAAAACCGGAGCGCAGCGCTTCAGCTTTATCAGGAAGGTCTTTTTCAGGAAACCGGAACAGGTGATCTTAAAATGGCGATCGATATTTATACCACCCTTGTTAATAAATATTCAAAATACCCGGATATAGCGGCTGTGGGACATTATCACCTCGGCCTGGCGCACGATAAATTAGGCAACTACTCCCAGGCTAAAAAACACTATCAAAGCATTATCCGTTTTTACGGCAAACATAAAAATGTAGTACAACAAGCGCGAAATAAATTAAAGCAATTGTCCCGGAGAAAACCGGGGAGAATAACGCCTGCCCGCGAGCCAAAACTCGCAATCCCGGACGACCCCCAATCTCAAGTATTGCCCGTGAAACCCTCTGCTTCCGCACCCCGGACAGGGACCTGGGGAATCGGCCTAAATTATTTAGGCGGGCACGTCCGCTACCGCACACCGGACCATCTTCAGCTCGAGATCAAAGTTCAATCCCGCGAGGAAGATCTTCTTCTCGGAATCCGCGGCGCTTTTGTTTCCCCTCCGCTTTCCCATACCATGCCTCTGGCCTGGTATATAGGGATAGAATACGACAACGTGATTAGTGAAGCGGTTGATTCGAAATATATCGCAGGAGGATATATTGGGAGTGAAATCAATCTGACTCAACACTTGGGCTGGGGGGGGGATATTGGTTACTACTACCACAATTCCCTGGTTGACTCCCGAAAATCAATTGCCGTGGAAACGGCTGCAAATATTTATATAACCTGGTATTTTTAACCGCTGATGTTGTTATCCAATGAAAGGGGATGATATTCAAATGCCAAGCACGGTTGACGTAATATTTCCTATAATTATTTTTTTAATTCTCTTATTAGAGAGGGGTGGTTTAAATGAGAAGTAAATCTATTTCTTCAACCTCGTGTTTTTTTAATGTATGCATATTAATAATGATGAGCGTTTTTTCAATTATCGTTTTTTCCAACACAGCCACGGCGGCCTTTACGTTTACGGTCACGCCCACGTTATCAGCCTCGGTCACCTATACGACCACGCCTACGGCCACGCCTTTCGGCACCACCGGAACCGCCACGGCCTCAGTCACGCCTACATCCACGCCTTTCGGCACCACCGGAACCGCCACGGCCTCAGTCACGCCCACGTCCACGCCTTTCGGCACCACCGGAACCGCCACGGCCTCAGTCACGCCCACGTCCACGCCTTTCGGCACCACCGGAACCGCCACGGCC
>JAUXBQ010000199.1 GCA_030619365.1 candidate division FCPU426 bacterium
TCTCCCCTTATATAAAAGAAGGCATGATTGTGCTGGAGCCGGGTTGTGCCATGGGATTTTTCAGCCTGCCCGCCGCTAGGCTGGCCGGCCCGCAGGGCAAGGTGATCGGCATTGATATGCAGGAGGGAATGCTAAAGGGCTTGAAAAAACGCGCGGCCCGGGCCGGGCTTTTGGGCAGGATCGAAACACGCATCTGCGGCGCGGATTCGCTGGGCATCGGGGACCTTCAGGCTAGGGTTGATTTTGCCTTTGCCATTGCGGTAGTGCATGAAGTGCCGGATGCTGGACTGTTTTTCCAGGAAATTGCCCGGGCCTTGAAGCCCCAGGCCAAACTCCTGCTGGCCGAGCCCAAGGGGCACATCACGCCTGAGGCGTTTAACCGCTCCCTGGACCTGGCGCGGCAGAATGGGTTCCGTGTTCTTGAACAGGGTGTGTCGCAGGGCGGACGGACCGCGGTTTTGGAGAAGAACTAAAAGCTTCACCGCAGAGACACAGAGAACGCAGAGGAAAGCATAAATAGGGTAAAAAGATAAAGGCAAGCTCACGCAAAGCCGCTAAGCCGCAAAGAAAGGCATAAAACAGGGAAAAAGATAAAAGCAGCCTCACGCATCCGGCATTCGCCCTGCATTCGCGGGGCAAGCCGGACAAGAAGCCGCTCTGGAAAGAGCGTAGGCAAGGATGCTCTTACCCTATTCTTTTTTGCCCTTCTCTGTGTCCTCTGCGCCTCTGCGGTGAAGTATTTCTTTTCCCCGGAAGCGAAAAGCCTGAAATTCCCCAATTTCACCAATAATATAATGTAAGGCCGCCCGGGCGCAAGGGCGGTTGACATCCCCCCAAAAAGCAGCTATACTTAGATTTTATGCGAGGTGACGAATGGGAGTTATTCACAGAATTGCCATTTTGACGGCCAGCGTAAGCCTGTTGCTGGCCGGGATCGCCGCGGCGGATTCATTCCAGGCCATGGCCGTGCAAAAGGCTCATTTGTACGGCGAAACCCTGGAAGCACCCGAGGCGGTCAAAGAGCACTACCTCAGCCAGGGCCAGGAGTATGCCCGTAATTATTTGCGGGAAAAAATGCTGGAGCTCATGGCCGTGGAATGGCTCGCCCTGGACCTGGAAACCATGCAAGCCGGGGTGGCGGTTCAGCTCAATGATTGGTACGACTTATCCGACCTGCCGCTGGAAACCCAAGTCCGCCTGTTGGCGAACGAAAACCTGAATGAGTACCTGGATTGCGGCCGCTTTCTGCCGATCGAGATCCAGATGGACTCGACCTTTACCGTGAATCCCCACCTGACCCTGATCGCCAAAATGAAAGCGCCGTTTGACGACGTATTGCGCGTCCAATTCGGGCCGCGGTTTGACTGGACCCATAATATCAGTTCTTCCCTTGAGTACCACGTCTGCAACAACAGCCAGGGCTATGACGGCCTGACCATGGGCCTGGGCTTTAAGGCCCGGGACTGGCGCCTGAAATTAAGCTACGAAGTCACCGCCGACTTTGTTCAGATGCAGCACGTCGGCCTGGCCCGGAATTTCTAAGCGCGAACCGCTTTTTCCACCGGTTAATCGTTTTCCTTCTCAAATACCCCCGCGTTTTCCGCCCTTAAATCGGCCTTTTTAGCCCAGCCGGGTGAAGCGACCCCTGCATTGACAAGGCCGTGGGCTGTATGCTACAGTCTGCTTTTCCCTGCAACGCCGGAAAGGCCAAGACTGCCACAGACTAAGGGAGTAAACAGGCGTTGCAGGATATCGCCTTCCAAATGAGCGTACGCTGCGAGATCGATAGGAGTGCCCCGGGCTTCGCCCGGGGGGCTCACTCTTGAGTCAGAGGTTCGGGAGCATGGATGATTTTGTGATGCGACAGGGAGCGTTATATTGCGAAGGCGTGGCCGTGGCCGCCCTGGCCAAGCGCTTCGGGACGCCGCTCTACGTCTACAGCCAGCAGACCATTCTCTCCCATTATCAGAAGATAGCCCAGGCCTTCGGCGAGCTGAACCCCTTGATCTGCTACTCGGTGAAGGCCAATTCCAACCTCAGTATCCTGCGGCTCCTGGCGCAGGAGGGGGCTGGACTGGACATCGTCTCCCAGGGGGAATTGGCGCGGGGTTTGGCAATCAAGGTGCCGGCGCAGCGCATCGTGTACGCGGGCGTGGGCAAGACCGAGCCGGAGATCGCGGCCGCCTTGCAGGCGGGCATTCCCATGTTCAACGTGGAGTCCGAGCCCGAAGCCCGGCTGATCAACCACGTGGCCCAGCGCCGGGGACAGGTGGCGCGCGTGGCGTTCCGGGTCAATCCCGACGTGGACGCCCGGACCCACCGCCACATTACCACCGGCCGCAAGGAAAACAAGTTTGGGCTGTCCATCCCCCTGGTCATGGACCTTTTCCGCAAAGCCCGGCGGTGGCAACATATCAAGCCCGTGGGCATTCACGTCCATATCGGCTCGCAGATTACCAGTGCCACGCCGTATATCCAGGCCATTCAGCGCCTGGGGCAGTTAATCGCCGAGCTGCGGCGACAGGGTTTTGTCATCGAATATTTTAATTTGGGCGGCGGCCTGGGCATTATATATAATGAAGAGCGCCCCCAGACCGCCAATGCCTTTGCCCAGGCCGTGATCCCGCTGATCAAGCCCCTGGACTGCCGGTTAATACTGGAACCCGGGCGCTTCATCGTGGGCAATGCCGGCATCCTGGTGACACGGGTGCAGTACGTCAAGCGCGGTCACCTGAAATCATTCGCCATCGTGGACGCGGGCATGAATGATCTTATCCGGCCGAGCCTGTACGACGCCTTTCACCAAATCGTCCCGGTCAACGGCACCCGCCGGACCCGGTCCGTGCTGACCGACGTGGTGGGGCCCATATGCGAATCCGGAGATTTTTTAGGCAAGAACCGCCATCTGCCCGCGCTGCAAAGCAGGGATCTGCTGGCTGTGCGCAGCGTGGGGGCTTACGGCATGGCGATGGCCTCCAACTACAATTCCCGCCCCCGGCCGGCCGAGGTGCTGGTCGCGGGCAAGCGGGCGAAATTGATCCGCCAGCGGGAGACGGTGTCGGGAATGCTGGCGCCGGAAGCGGCGTTGTTGAAAGAGTAAGGGAAGAAGGGAAAAAAAGGAAAAAAAGATGAAGAACATTAAATTTGCGAAGATGACCGGCGCGGGCAATGATTTCATGGTCATTGACAACCGCAAGAATCAGCTCCCAGACCCCAAGCCGGACTGGATCGCCCGGGTCTGCGCCCGCCGTCTGTCCGTGGGCGCGGACGGATTAATGCTGTTATCCGCCGCCGGGACAACGGATTTTACCATGCAGTATTTTAACGCCGACGGATCCGTAGCCGCCATGTGCGGCAACGGCGGCCGCTGTATTGCCCGTTTTGCCGTGCTCTTGGGGATCTGCCGGGAAGGACAGGACATCCGCTTTCAGGCGCCGTCCGGCAAGTACCTGGCCCGGGTGATTGGCGATCAAGTTCGGCTCAGCCTGCCCTCGCCGCAGAAAATTAAACCGGACGTTGCCTTGAGCCTGGCGGACGGTGAACGGCAGGCGGATTTCATGGAAATGGGCGTGCCCCATACCGTTTTTTTCAGCACTCAGGTCGAGGCGGAACCAGTACTGCTTTTAGGGCGGGAAGTGCGGCAGCACCAGGCCTTTGCCCCGGAGGGCACGAATGTCAATTTCGCCCAGGTACTTGACGAGCATCATCTGCGTTTGCGCACGTACGAACGGGGCGTGGAAGACGAGACCCTGGCCTGCGGAACCGGCGCGGCTGCCGCGGTCCTGCTGGCCGCGAAACGGGGAAGCGTGAAATCCCCGGTCAGCGTGGAGACGCGCAGCCGGGCCGTGCTCAGCCTGACCTTTGCCCAACAGGGGGAGGACTTTACGGATATCACCCAGACCGGCGAAGCCCGCCTGGTGTACTGGGGAGAACTATCAACCGAAGCAACGGGGTTTAACCCGCCGGACGACGCGCGGGCCTAAGGAGGGAAAGATGTTCAAAGGATCATTGGTTGCCATTGTAACGCCCTTTCGGGACGGACGCGTGGATGAAGCGGCTTTCAAACGGCTGATCGAGTTCCAGATTAAAAACGGAACCCACGGCCTGGTCCCTTGCGGCACCACCGGCGAGTCGGCGACCCTGAGCGTGGATGAACACCATCACGTTATCGAGGTCACCGTGAAGGTTGCGGACGGGCGCGTGCCGGTCATTGCCGGCACCGGGTCCAACAATACCCGCGAGGCCATCGAATTGACGCGCGCGGCCAAGGCGGCCGGAGCGCAGGCTTCGTTGTCGATTACGCCTTATTACAACAAGCCGAGCCAGGAGGGCATTTACCGGCATTTTATGGCAATCGCCGAAGCCACGGAATTACCCTTTGTGCTTTACAATATCCAGAGCCGGACCGGCGTAAACGTGCTGCCCGAGACCATTGCCCGGATCGCGCAGGATTGCCCGCATTTGGCGGCAGTCAAGGAAGCCTCGGGAAATCTGGAACAGATCAGCCGGCTGCACATGCTGCTGGGCGACAAGGTGGCTATTCTT
Organism: candidate division FCPU426 bacterium; assembly: GCA_030619365.1. Classification (GTDB taxonomy): domain Bacteria; phylum Oederibacteriota; class JAAXVQ01; order JAAXVQ01; family JAUVAV01; genus JAUXBQ01. The sequence goes on from JAUXBQ010000199.1 coordinate 4,546, forward strand.
TCGGGAGATGACGCGCTCACCCTGCCCATCATGTCCGTGGGTGGCCAGGGCGTGATTTCCGTGGTGGCGAACATTGCGCCGCGCCAGACCGCTACCTTGGTGGAAACCGGCCTGGCCGGAAAGTATGACGAGGCCCGGACCCAGCACGAGCGGCTGCTGCCCCTGGTCAAGGCCTTGTTCTGGGATACCAATCCGGTTCCAGTCAAGGCCGCGCTGGCCCTGCAGGGACTTTGCGCCCCGGACGTCCGGTTGCCCCTGGTGCCCATGAGCGAAGACAAACATAAGCAGCTGCGTGATCTGCTGGCTGAGCAAGGACTGTTGAAGGAGGCGATGTCCCGTGGTTAAGACCGGCGTGGCCGGCGTGGCCGGAAGAATGGGACAAGCA
>JAUXBQ010000267.1 GCA_030619365.1 candidate division FCPU426 bacterium
CTCCAGAATGCTTCCCTGGAAATCCCGAAAATCTTCCGCACGCGCGGCTTTCGGATCCACCATGCTGCCCGGCCGGTGGGTATAAACTTTAAACTGGTCGCTCAGGCGCATGTCATACCCGTAAGACGAGATACCGTAAGAAACCACCCCGCCGGACGTGGGTTCAGCGCAAGGATCGATCATGCCCTTTTCCTTCGCGAACTTGCGTATCAAATGATCGGGTAATACCATGTGAACTCCTTTGCTCGATTGAAGTCTGTGTAAATGACCTTGGCCATCCGCAGTATACGGCAAGTCGGGACGTCTGTTTTTTTCCAAGAGTGAGGCAAGGGCCAAGGGTTCCATTTTAGCAAACGCCCATCCAGGGCGTGAGACTTGGAAAAAAACAGACGTCCCGACTTGCCTAATTCAACCCCGGGCCGGCCCATGCAATAACCATTCCATGATCATTCTTACGCCAACCCCTGTAGCGCCCTTCTCAAAGATCGGACCGGTTTCTCCCCAGGCGGTCCCGGCAATATCCAGATGGACCCAGGGCGTGTCTTTCACAAACCGCTCCAGAAAGACGGCGCCGGTAATGGTTCCCGCCCCGGACTTGTTGGCAATGTTCGCGATGTCCGCCACGTCGCTTTTCATTAACTCCTTGTATTCCTCCCATAAAGGCAGCTGCCAGGCGCGTTCCCCGGAAGCCTGGCCGGCTGCCAGTATTTCATTGCCGAGTTTCTCCTGGTTGGTTATTAGCCCGGTGGCCTGATAACCCAGGGCCGAGATTACAGCACCCGTGAGCGTGGCGAAATCGATCAGGCTGGCCGGCTTATGCCGTAGGGCGTAAGTTATGCCGTCTGCCAGGACCAGGCGGCCCTCAGCATCGGTGTTGAGAATTTCAATCGTGGTCCCGGAAAGACTCCTGACAATGTCGCCTGGACGGGTCGCGGACCCGGACGGCATGTTCTCCGCAGCCGGGATAATGCCCACCAAGTTGATAGGCAGCTTCAGCTGGGCCACAGCTTGCAGGATGCCCAGCACGGTGGCCGCGCCGGACATGTCAAACCGCATTTCCTCCATCTTGGAAGAGGGCTTGAGCGATATCCCTCCGGAGTCGAACGTGATCCCCTTGCCCACCAGTACCACCGGCCGCTGGCCGGCTTGGCCGCCGCGATAAATCATTTCAATCAGGACCGGCGGACGGACGCTGCCCGCGCCCACAGCCAGCAGGGCCCCAAAACCCTGGCTGTGCAATTCCTGTTTCTGCATGACTCTCAGGAATAGTTTCTGGTTTTTACGCGCCAATTGACGCGCCTCTTGCGCCAGCGCCTGGGGGAAGAGCGCGTTCCCCGGACGGTTGGCCAGCGTGCGGGCATAGTTAACCGCCTCCGCAATGACCTCGCCAATTCGCACGGACCGCGTGCAAGTGGACGGGCTTTTCGTCGCCAGAACCAAGCCCGGCGCGCGGACCGGCTTGGCAGTCTTGGTGCGGGCCTTGAACTCACGGAACCGGTAGGTGGATAACGGCGCAGCCAGGCTCATGGCCTGAGCCACCTCGCTGGGCTGAGTCCGGTGCCAACAGAAAGAATCCACGTCAAACACCACTTCCCGAAGCTTCAACTCCATGGCTTTCTTCATAATAGTGCCCACTGCACGGCGGATCTTCTCGAGACTCAGGTCTTTGGTTTTCCCGAGCTGGTAAATAAGCAGGCGCCGCGGTGTTTTCCCCGGAGGATAATAAACCAGCATTTTCCCGGCTTTTTCCGGCAAATCGCCCCATTGACGGACTTTCTTCAGCTCGGCCAGCAAGGCGGGCGTGAGGTTCCATTTTCCCTGCTCTTCCGGTATCCCGATTGCGATATTCTCCGCCTTTGCCAGGGCGGCGCGGTTGATTAATTTAACAGCCATCTTCTTCCTCCTCCAGGCTCGGTTGCTTCTGTGATATGGCCCTTAGTTTACGACGGGAAATAGGGGCAGGCAAGGTAAAAAGTAAAAGGTGCCCGACTTTGACAAATAGCCATTTGCCAAATCCTTTAACCACAAGGTAGGTGATCTGTTTTTCCCGAGAGGTGGCGAAGCAAACGTTATCACTTTTGCAAGCGCCCACCCAGGGTGCCAGACTTGGAAAAAACAGACCACCTGCCTTGTTGTTCCGACACTGTAATGCGCTAATGAAGCAAAAGCTTTGCTTGCCAAAGTCGGGTTGCTCTGAATTTTTTACCTCTGCTCTTCGCCAATTGGACTTCACTCCGGTCTTTTCCACAGATGTGACGCTCAAGAACAAGAAGCTGCGGGTCTATTAATCAGATTAGAGAGTATTTTTTAACTTTATATTATTCTTACAGGTATAATTCGTTCACTTATTTTTCTCAATAAATACGCCTATAACTCAATATAATGTCCACTATTATCGTTTATTTGTAGGTCTTTCACATTTTTGCCTATATTTTGGTGCGAAAATTGTCTCATCGTTTTTTATGGCTTATTTTAGAGCTATTGAAAATTGTTTTTCAATTTATCGGAAAAAGTCACTGTCTTCAAACACGCGCCTTGTTTGCTCCCATCATTCAGCAAAACCGGAATACGTTCCGTATTTATTGCTCTCCATTCCTTCTCGGGTGTTCAAGCAACCGTGGATTGCGTGCTCCTTCCGGACCTGTGGGTGTCATAAGCGCAATTACGAACACATACTTTTTTGGCCAATGTTTTATTCCCAGGCGAAAAATCATTTTACTGGCCACAGCAAAGGATTAACACACTTCGATCCCCTGCCGCCTGGTGCGATATGGGATCGTAATCCTTTCATGCTTTCAGGCCTTTATCTCATTTTATTTTAATCATCACAATTCTTCCTGAAAAGCTTCTCGCTTTTTGGCTCACTTGGTTTCCGGGCAGGCGCATTCAGTTTCCTGTCCGGAGGTCCGTGGGCGCGACTATTCACCCATTGCCGCTATCAATAATTATACCAAAAGGAGTAAATTAGGTGTTTGATGATTGAATCATTGGAGAGAATTAAAAAATATTTTTCGATCCTGGTCTTCTACTTCCCGCTTCTCCGCCTCATTCCATGCGAGGGTGCTGGAAAGACCCCATCCGGAATTATACCAGAAGGAAATGTTTCAGGCAGGATAGGCTTCCAAAAAAATCCGGGCCAGTTCCGGAATGCTCACCGTCTCCGGCCGCCGTCTGGGATCAATGTTCGCCC
>JAUXBQ010000103.1 GCA_030619365.1 candidate division FCPU426 bacterium
CCCCCGCTTTTCAAGAGTACGGCTGAGTTTAACTCGTGGCAGGCAAAGCACTCTAAGGATAGGGTCTCGCGGGTTAGTCTGGCCGCGGTAAAAGACCGGAACCTTTTTTTGGGCATAGATTCCGGCTCCACTACCACCAAGCTTGTCCTTTCCGATGACCAGGGAAGATTTGTTCTCGGTCACTATGGGTCCAACCACGGCGATCCTATCCAGGCGGTAAAAGATGGATTGTCCGTATTCAGGAAAAAATTCATAACCGCAGGTTTTCACCCGCGTATTATCCGGACAGCCGCCACTGGTTACGGTGAAGACCTGATCAAAGCAGCCTTTGGCTTAAATGACGGCGTGGTGGAGACCATTGCGCACTACCAGGCGGCCAGGCGCTTTGATAAAGATGTCTCTTTTATTTTGGATATTGGCGGTCAGGACATGAAAGCAATCTATATTCGCGACCATGCCATCTCGGATATTGTGATAAATGAAGCGTGTTCATCCGGATGCGGTTCTTTTATCGAGACGTTTGCCCAATCTCTCGGATACAGCATTACGGATTTTGCCCAAATAGCCTGTGAGAAAAACGCTCCCTTTGATCTGGGAACCAGATGCACGGTCTTTATGAATTCCCGGGTAAAGCAGGCCTTGCGCGAGGGCGCAACCGTGGCTGATATCTCGGCCGGGTTGGCCTATTCGGTAATTAAAAATTCTATTTACAAGGTTATCAAACTAAGAGATACCCGGGTCTTAGGCCGCAGGATTGTTGTCCAGGGGGGGACCTTTCGCAATCCCGCGGTGCTGCGCGCGTGTGAACTGCTGCTTAAGCAAGAGGTTATTCGCCCGGATATTTCGGAGCTCATGGGAGCATACGGCGCAGCCCTCACAGCCCTTAACAATCATGGCGCGAGGCCGGATGAATCAAAAGGATTCGCGGTCTTTGAAAATGCTTCCGGGATAAGGATTGATTTCACCAGCAAAGAAATAGAGTGCAACGGCTGCGAAAACCAGTGCGCGGTCATGAAACTCACGTTCGCCAATGGAAACCGGTTTTTTACGGGTAACCGGTGCGAGCGGTGTTTTAGCAATAGTCCTGCCGCCAAAAACCGGGGCCGGGATCTGATTGAAGAAAAAACCAGACTCCTGTTTGATCGTGAAAAAGAACCTGAAGGCCGGCCGATACTTACCTTTGGTATTCCCCGCTGCCTGAACATGTATGAAAATTTTCCCTTCTGGTCCGCTTTTTTGACCGCCTGCGGCTTTAAGGTTGTTCTTTCTTCTCCCTCCAATTTCAAGCTTTTTGAAAGCGGGATGTCAACCGTGATGTCGGAAAATATCTGCTTTCCCGCCAAGCTCGCGCACGGACATATTTTCAATCTCCTGGACCGGGGAGTGGATAGAATCTTTTATCCGATTGTGGTTCACGAAAGAAAAGAATACCAGAGTGCGGTGAATAGTTTTAACTGCCCCGTGGTTACCGGGTATCCGGATGTGCTGAAAAGCGCAATTGATACTGATGGAAAATATGAAATACCTTTTGATGCCCCGGCCGTCAGCTTTCAGAATGAGAATCTGTTAAAAAAACAGCTTCACTTGTTTTTTAAGCACTTTGGCCTCAATTATTCAACCGTAGCGGGAGCCGTAGACCAGGGGGCTGCCAGGCAAAAAGAATTCAAGCAGGAACTCAGAGCCAGGGCAACGGATCTGATAGGTAAGGCCGAAAACCAGGGGCGAATTGTTATTGTTTTGTCCGGCCGGCCTTATCATATAGATCCGCTTATAAATCATGGCATTCCCGGCCTCCTGGTCCGCCTGGGAGTTGATGTTATAAGCGAAGACGCAATACCGGCAGATGAAAATCTGTCTTTAGATGATGTCAATGTTCTGACGCAGTGGAACTACACCAATAGACTTTACGCCGCGGCCAGATGGGTTTGCCAAAATCATGGAGCTGAATTGCTTCAGCTCACCTCTTTTGGCTGCGGTCCGGATGCTGTATCAGCGGATGAAATCAGGGATATCATCACGAATTCCGGAAAGATATACACTTTGATCAAGATGGATGAGATAGCCAACCTGGGAGCAGTCAGAATCAGGTTGCGTTCTATGTTGGAAGCAATAAGAGAGAACCGAAAGAAGCTTCAAAAGGAAAAGGGCGGGAGAAAGAGAATAAACCGTATCTTCATGCCGGAAGACAGGAAGAGAACCCTTATTGCTCCATATTTTTCCCCCTTTTATTCTCCGCTGATTCCGGCTGTTTTCAGGCCCCTGGGCTACCGTGTGGATGTGCTTTTGCCTCAGGATAAGGCCTCGGTGGAATTCGGCCTGAAAAACATAAACAACGATATTTGCTATCCGGCTGTCCTTATTGCCGGGGACATCATTAAGGCCTTTCGATCCGGCCGGTATGATCCGGAAGATACTTCGGTCATTGTGACCCAGACCGGGGGCCAATGCCGCGCCTCCTCTTATGTTTCCCTTATCAAAAAAGGGCTGGCCGCCGCCGGGCTGCACGACGTTCCGGTGGTGGCGCTGTCGCCTGAGGCTATAAACCCTCAGCCGGGATTTATTATTGACAAAAAAGGACTGTTAAGACGAATGGGACTGGGTGTGATTTTTGCCGATCCTCTGGCCCGGATGTATTTGGCCACTGTCGTGCGGGAGAAGCATCAGGGAATTGCCAGGGCCGTGCATACCAAATATCTTGAAAAAATGGAAGCAGGTATTGAACAGGCTGATTATAATTACCTGCTCCAGGTTCTGGAAGAGGCGGTGGCCGGCTTCAATGAGGTTGAGGTTGACGAACGGCCTGTTCCCAGAATCGGGGTGGTAGGCGAAATATTTGTAAAATACAACTTTTTTTCAAACGGGAATATTATCGAGTGGCTCTCCGGCCAGGGAGTGGAAGTGGTGCTCCCCGGCTTGCAGAACTTTTTTACCCAGAGGCTGGTTAATGAAAATTTTAATCGAAAGGTATACTTGAAACGTTCCTTGATTGACAGCCTGAAAACCAGGATGATGGATGTTTACGTGAGTTATCATCTGGCTCAGATTGACGTAGTTATGCAGAATTTTCGTTTTTACCGGCAGCCTTTTGATCTGAAAAGTCTGGCTGAAATTACGGGCGAGGTGGTCAGCCTGGCTAATCAGTTCGGCGAAGGATGGCTTTTGACCGCCGAGATGATAGCTATGCTTAATGAAGGGATCGGCAATATTGTCTGTCTTCAGCCTTTCGGCTGTATTGCCAATCATATTACCGGAAGGGGTGTGGAGAAAAAACTCAAGGGGATGTTTCCACATCTGAATTTACTCTCGCTTGACATGGATGCGGGGGCCAGTGAAGTAAATATCCTGAACCGGCTGCATTTTATGATCATCGCGGCCAAAGAGGAGATGGCGTACGGCCCGGAAGTGACGGCGGGGCACGCAATGGCCCGGCAGTTTTCCGGCTTCCGCATTTGGCCGAGACAGACAGCTATGCTTAACAATTACATGGCGCCGGAAATCGAAAAATGGAAAGCCTGGGTATCCCGGCTGGATTTGCGAAAAAAAGCGGGTAGTTTAATACCAAATAGAGACATTATTTTTAAAAAGGCAAGAAAAATCGGAAGACGATTCAAAGATGAAAAAAACAGGTCAACGCAAAGCAAACAGAAGATACTTAAGTAGAAACAAAAGGTTGAAAAGACTTAGGATAAGGGGGCGGTGTGTTGCATGGTGAACGCGAGGATACTCGCGGCTGGCTGGAAAAAAAATCATCCGGGGGAAGGTTAAGAAATGATGTCTGTATATAGAAAAAAACAGACCAGCAAGTTAAAAAGAATTATGGCCGGTAAACGCCAAGGGTTAACGGGAAAGATAGGTCTTGCCATGGGCGGCGGGGCGGCCCGGGGCTGGGCCCACATCGGGGTAATCCAGGCCTTGACCGAAGCCGGCATACGCGTGGATTGCGTAGCCGGCACCAGCATTGGCGCTCTGGTGGGGGCCTTTTATACCGCCGGTAAGATCGACACGCTGCGCGACATTATCCTGGAGCTCGACTGGAACAACATTGTTTCCTTCCTGGATATGGTTTTTCCGAAGTCGGGAATAATCGACGGTAAAAAAATAGCTGATTTCACACGCAGTCATGTAGATAAGAATAACATCGAAGAACTTCCCGTGCCTTTTTGCGCCGTCTGCACCGATTTATCAACCGGAGGCGAAATAATTATTCGGGACGGCGATGTTATCGAGGCTGTTCGGGCCAGCATTTCCGTTCCCGGTATTTTTACCCCCGTGGGGAGAGATAAAACGTTTCTGGTTGACGGCGGTTTGGTAAACCCGGTTCCAGTAAACGTGGTCCGGGATATGGGAGCCGACTTGGTTATCGCGGTCGATCTGAACCATGATGTTGTGAAAAATAGAGGCCGCGGTTTTTCCCGGTCCAATCCTTCGGATCACACGAGAGGCCCTGGTCGAACTTCCGCCCGGAAAGGGCCAAGGCAACGGATGCTGGATGCTTTGGACAGAAGAACCGGGCGGCTGCAGGCCGGCGTTTTTAAGCAAATCAGACGATGGATGGCCAGGGACCCGGCGCCGAATATTTTTGAAGTATTGACAACCTCCATCAACATCATGGAAGCCCAGATTACCGAGGCCAGGCTGAAAACCGATTCTCCCGACATTCTGATCCGGCCGAATTTGGGCCACATTCGGTTTCTGGAATTCCATCGAGCCCGGGAAGCTATCTCCGCGGGATATACGGCAGCCAAAACCCAATTGGAAGTTTTGATGAAAACCCGAGTTTAAATATCCCGGATTTGCTCCAGGCTTTCCGCGGCAGAAACCAATCAGATACTGTATTCAAAAAATCGGAATTGGGATGGTGAAAGAAATCGGCATGAAGTTTAAACCTCTGGATATAATCAGTATTGCTTATTTTGTTATTATCTCCCTGTTAATCGTCTGGGGACGTCAGCGGGTCGAACTATGGCAAGCCAAGGTCGCAGCGTATCTGGGATTAGTGGGTCTCGTTTTTCTTTTGAGTTGGAGCGAAACCAGATTTGCGGAACGACACTGGTTCAAATTTATCCGTTTGGGTTATCCCTTGTTGGCCGTTTTATTTATATACAAGGGAATTTCGGGGCATGTGCTGCTTTTGCATGGGCGGTTTTTGGATCCGGAAATTACGGGGCTGGAGAAAATACTGCTGGGCGTGAATCCAACTCTGGCTTTGGAACGATTCGTTTTCCCGCCCCTGACAGAGTTTTTCAAGTTTGCTTATTTCAGTTATTACAGTTATGTCGCTATTCCGCCTTTATTATTATATTTCCAAAAGCGTTATCCGGACCTGGAACGGTTTGTGTTTACCACGGCCTTGACTTTTTACGTCTCGTTCCTGGGATTTATTCTTTTGCCGCTCGAAGGTCCCTGTTGGTTTTTTGAGCAAGTGTATGAAGTTAAACGCTTGACCGGGTTTATTTTTACCCCGCTGCAGGACTTCATCATGACCCATGGCGCGGCCCGCGGGGCTTGTTTCCCCTCTTCGCATCTGGCGGTGGCGTGGGTAGCGTTGTTTTTAATCCGCAAATTATTCGGCAGCCGGTACTTCTGGATCGTTTTTCCTTTTACGCTGAGCATGACCGTGGCCATTGTTTACAACCGGTACCATTATGCCTCGGACGCGGCGGCGGGAATACTTGCGGGTTTTATCTGCTATCAAATCAGCCGTGTGGTTTGCGCCCGGTTCTCGCCGTCCGGGTAGGAGGGTTGAATCCATCGCCGCCAGCCGTCAATGCGTCACTCCTTTTGCATATAAATTGCCTTGCCGGCCTTAACCCAGTTGTGTATAATTGTTTCTGATATAATACATAAATAAATACTATTGGAAACAATATGAACTACGCTGAATTTCGCGCAAAAGTCAAAAATTATCCGGTGATTAGCGGGAAGCTCCTGAGAGTGCTGGCTGCCCATGCGCCGGGATTGAAAACCAATCTGCAGCGGTGGCAAGAAAAAGGCAAAGTGATCCGGTTGCGCAGGGACGCCTATGTGCTTAATCCGGAAGACAGCCAAATCCGGCCATCGCGCATGTTTTTGGCCTCGGAAATTTACCGCCCTTCCTATATCAGCATGGAATATGCGCTCTCTGTTTATGACTTGATTCCGGAACGGACCGCGGCCTTAACCAGCATCAGCACAAAAAAAACCATGACATTTAAAAATAAATTCGGCTCTTTTATTTATCAGCATATTAAACCCCAGGCCTTTACAGGGTTTAAGCAGGAAAAAGATGAGGCCGGATTGTCATATTTTATGGCAACGCCGGAAAAAGCCTTGGTTGACTTCATTTATCTTAACCGTAACCGGATTAAGGATGGTTACAAACAATTTTTATTGGAATCGTACCGGCTGCAAAATCTGGAGACCCTCAGCTGTAAAAAAATACAGAGGTATAAGTCGCTTTTCCGAAACACGAAATTGGATATGATTATTCAAAAACTGATGGAGAAATAAGACCATGAAAGAAGTCCTGCAATAGCAGATTTCCGGAAATATGAGCCAAGAGGAAAAAATCAATCGCATCCGCGAGTATTTGCAGATCCTGGTGCTGAAAATCATGTTTGATCATGATGCTTTCAATTTCCTGGCATTTGTGGGCGGGACCGCACTGCGAATTTTATTTGATCTGAAGAGATACAGTGAAGACATTGATTTCAGTTTGATTCAAAAACGGGGATACTATTTTGGCAAGATTATTCACTCCCTGAAATATGAACTGGATAAAAACGGCTTGCAACCGGAAATCAGCGCGCAAGCAGATAAAGTTGTGCACAGCAGTTTTATTAAATTTCCGGGACTGCTGCATTCCCTGGGGCTTTCGCCGCTTTCAAGCCGGAAACTTGCCATTAAACTCGAGATCGATACCCAGCCGCCCAAAGGCTGGAATCTGGCTGTGATGCCAATTACCCAATCGTTTGTTTTTGCTGTAAAGCATTTTGATTTACCCTCCCTGTATGCGACCAAACTGCATGCCTGCTTTTTCCGGAAGTATGTCAAAGGCCGGGATTTTTATGATCTGGTCTGGTATTTGGGCAAAAAAGTCGAGCCCAATCTGGTGCTCCTGAACAATGCCATTCTACAGACACAGAAGCGGGATTTCCGGCTGAAAGCGGGCAACTTCAAAGCCTTTATGCGGGAACGGCTGAAAGCCATTGATTTCAGCCATGTGCGGAGCGATGTGGAGCGTTTTTTGGAAGACAGGCAGGAGCTGAAATTGTTGGACAAAAAAACAATTCTACAAATGCTGGGATGAAAAGCTGATGCCGATCAGATCCTCGAGTTTTGTAAACTTTGGATTGAAGAGACGTGTTTTTAATATGCTGCCGCGCTCCCTTCGGTTGCCCCGACCGGTGGAATATGTGACTCCCTTCAGTCTCCCACAATGATTTTCCAGGGGATTTTTCAGCAGCCTGATAAATAATACAGCGGATTTTTATAACCAAAAGAAAAGACCAAAGAAAATCGGCCATAATCCCCTTGTTTTTTTTTAGGATCGAGGTATAATGCCATGTTTGCTTGCATAGAGCCGGAAGAGGGTAGGGCAGGGTTTCAGCTTGGCGCCCGATATATTAATAACCTTATAAATCGAAGGTTTTCGTAAGGGAAACTCTGGACCATCCCATTCCCAATCATCCTGACCAGGCCGGAACCCCCTCTCCACAGCGGGCAGGCGGGCGCTGACCAGGCGCGGGAACAGCCAGGAGGCTTTAACTCATTATGGAAAAAATGTTGGAAATCCGGTGGCACGGCCGCGGCGGGCAAGGGGCCAAAACCGCGGCGCTCCTGTTGGGCGAAGCCGCGATGCAGGCCGGTAAATACGTGCAGGCCTTTCCCGAATACGGCCCGGAACGCATGGGCGCGCCGGTGCAGTCCTTTGATCGCATCAGCGGCGAACCGATCACCCTGCATTGCTCGGTGACCAACCCGGAAGTGGTGGTGGTGCTGGATCCTTCGCTCATGGAGGTGGTGGACGTCACCGCCGGCCTGGCCGAAGACGGCGTGCTCCTGATCAACACGCCCAAATCCCCGGCCGAGATGCGGAAACAATTGTCCTGGCAGGGCGATAAATTCTACACCGTGGACGCCTCGGCCATCGCCCTGGAGACCATCAAGCGCAACGTGCCCAACACCTGCATGATGGGCGCTCTGCTCCGCGTGACCCAACTGATGGATTTCGAGAACCTCCTGGAGGACACGCGGCACAAGCTCGAGAAAAAATTCAAAAACCGTCCGGAGATCGTGGAAGGGAACATGATCGCGATCCGGCGCGCCTACGAGGAGGTAAAACTGCAGTGAGCACCGAAGTTCAAAAACCCGGATGGAAATCATATCCCCACGGCAACCTGCTGGAAGCGGGCACGTCGCAGCAATTTAAAACCGGATCCTGGGCCACCGAGATCCCGGTCTGGAATTCGGAAACTTGCATTCATTGTCTGACCTGCTGGATCGTGTGCCCGGACGATTGCTGGGTGGTCGAGGACGGAAAAATCCAGGGCGTGAACCTGGATTATTGCAAGGGCTGCGGGATTTGCGCCAACGAGTGCCCCAGCAAATCCAAATCGATCGTGATGAAGGGGAAGAAAAATGTCTGAAGCCGCTGTCATTGAAAAAAATAACCCAACCATGAAAAAGACCATGCAGGCCAAAACCGGAAACGAGGCCATGGCCGAGGCCATGCGCCAG